>JANYBE010000122.1 GCA_025360945.1 Rhizobacter sp.
AAGAGTTCTATGCCGACAATGCGACGATGCAAGAGAACAACAAGACGCCTCGCAGAGGCCTTTCGACCCTTCTGGCTTACGAGCAGAACGTCGTCGATAGCTTCGAGGCGATTTACACCCATCCAGACACACTGTTCAATCTAGATGAAGACCAAGTCGTCATCAATTGGATCTTCGACATGACCGACAGGGAAGGGCGGACATTTCGTCTCGACGAACTCGCGCACCAGACTTGGATAGGAGAAAAGATCTGCCGCGAGCGCTTTTACTACGATACAACGCGCCAATGGCTCGATCCTGCTCCGCCAGGGTCAGATTCGCGATGAGCCAGGCCGATCAAGTCCCGGAGGGTGTATTTGTTTTGAATGCAAGTTGGGGTGACATGGACTTCAACGGTCACATGAAGAACACTGCCTATTTGGACAAGTCTGCCGACGTGAGGATGCGGTATTTCAAGCGTGCCGGCTTTGCCATGGAGGAGTTCAATCGGCTGCGGATTGGCCCCGTGGCATTGAACGATGAGGTCTCCTACTACAAGGAAGTGCATCTTCTGGATGAATTCGAGGGACGCCTGCAGTTGCGTGGGTTGTCTGGTGACGGTTCGCGTCTATTGCTTCGCAATGAATTCGTTCGAGCAGACGGCATACTGATCGCCACGGTGACCACGCTGAGCGGTTGGCTCGATCTTGACACGCGTACTCTTTCGAGGCCTCCTGAAACGATAAGAAGAGTGCTCGAAAGGCTCGCGAGAACGAGCGACTTTGCAGTGTTACCTTCTCTTGTCAGCGCCGGAAAAGGGGCGGGCCAATCCAGGCACTGACTCGGGTGGTTGCCGGCGCGTGAGGACCTCAGCTCGCGGCGATCCGAAAGCCGCGCATGAACCCTCGATTTCTCGAAGGCCGGGACCGACGAGATCAGTATGCAGGTGTATTGGAGCCCGAAACGGGTTCTGTCGCAATAAGGCCGTGAGGTCGAGGGAGACCGCGTGGTCAGCGCCAGATCAAAAGGCCAGCGAGTAGAACTGCTGTGCTGCGACGAGACTTGACCTTCGGGGCGATCAAGTTGCCCCTTCTTGATCATGTGCATGGACTCGATACCGGCGATGATCTTGGCTGCCGTGAACCGCCCCGGTTTTTGAGGAGGCTCCAACTCTTGAGAAGATGGAGCCATGAACAAGTCGAACAAGTTTTCACCCGAGGTCCGCGAGCGCTCGGTGCGCATGGTGCAAGAGCACCGCGGGGAGTACCCATCGCTGTGGGCTGCGGTGGAGTCGATCGCCCCGAAGATCGGCTGCGTGCCGCAGACGCTGCTGGGCTGGGTCCAGCGGCACGAGGTCTACACCGGTGTTCGCGCCGGCGTCACCACGTCCGAGGCGCAGCGCGTCAAGGAACTGGAGCGCGAGGTCAAGGAGCTGCGCCGGGCCAACGAGATACTGAAGCTGGCCAGCGCGTTTTTCGCACAGGCGGAGCTCGACCGCCGGCTCAAGTCATGAGGGCCTTCATTGACGAGCACCGCGGCAACCACGGGGTCGAGCCGATCTGCAAGCGCTGCGCCGTGAGCCGCACAGGCGCTGCGATCGAGCTCGACGCGACGTGGCCCTGGCGCCGCAGATCGAGCGCGTCTGGGAGGCCAACATGCAGGTCTACGGGGCCGACAAGGTCTGGCGGCAGCTGGCGCGTGAAGGTACCGCGGTGGCACGCTGCACCGTCGAACGGCTGATGCGCAGGCAGCGACTACAGGGCGTCAGGCGAGGCAAGGTGGTGCGCACAACGATCAGCGACAACAAGGCGCCGTGCCCGCTCGACCGAGTCAACCGGCAGTTCCGTGCCGAGCGGCCGAACCAGCTCTGGGTCTCGGACTTCACGTATGTCTCGACCTGGCAGGGCTGACTCTACGTGGCCTTCGTCATCGATGTGTTCGCCCGACGCATCGTGGGCTGGCGGGTGAGCAGTTCGATGCGTACGGACTTCGTTCTGGATGCTCTCGAGCAGGCGCTGTACGCACGCCAGCCAGAGCGCGACAGCAGCTTGATTCATCACAGCGACAGGGGGTCGCAATACGTGTCCATCCGGTACAGCGAACGTCTGGCCAAAGCCGGTGTCGAACCGTCAGTGGGCAGCAAGAGCGACAGCTATGACAACGCCCTGGCCGAGACGATCAACGGGCTCTACAAGGCTGAGCTGATTCATCGCCGTGCGCCCTGGAAGATCAAGGAAGCGGTCGAGCTGGCCACGCTGGAATGGGTGGCCTGGTTCAGCAACCACCGACTGCTGGAACCCATCGGCTACATCCCGCCTGCAGAGGCTGAGGCAAACTACTTCCGGCATCTCGCCAGTCAAGCCGCCGCGGTGGCGGCCTGACTTAAACCAAACAGCCTCCTCAAAAACCGGGGCGGTTCATTTTTTTCTAACCCAGTACCACCCAATCGACCGACTCGAGCGCGTACGGAGCGAACAAGAAGTCGCGTATGACCGAGATCCGCTCGTCGCGCCAATCGACCAGCACGAAGTGCGCTGGCCTTTCCATCGAGTCGCCGTCGAAGACCAGCATCGCCGGGCGGCCTTCGATGGCGCCGAGTGAGAAGCGCCACTTCGTCACTTCGGCGTAGCGCGTGAAGTAGGGGGCGATCTTGTCGCGTCCTTCCAGCTGGATCCGGTTCACCAGTTCGAGCTTCACGTCGTCGGCGAGCATGGCGCGTATCGCGTCGAAATCGCCGCTCCGAAACAGACGCACGAACGCAGCAATCTTCTGCCGATCCGGAACGGACATCATGGGCAGCCGGGCGTCTTCGGTCGCCTGCGCGAGTTGCCGCAGCGCTGCTCGCCCCCGTTGAAGCGCCGACTTAGCGGCTGCCACGGAGCACTCAGCGATGCTTGCGATCTCGTCGACCGAATGCCCGAGCACATCCTTGAGGATCACGGCGCAGCGCTGCAGCTCGGGCAGGCGCAGAAATGTCTGGAAACTGATCGCGACGACGTACGCCTCGGGCAGCGGCGCAGCCGCGACATCGTCGATCAGCGGAACGACCGTGTTGCGGGATTTGTCGCGCAGGAAGTCGAGACTTGTGTTGTGGGCGATGCGGTACAACCAGGCGTCGAAGTTGTCCACCTCGATGCCCTGGGCACGAGCGTGCAGTGCCTTGATGAGGGCGTCCTGCAAGACGTCCTCGCCGGTAACCGTCGATCCCGTCATGCGGGCACAGTACCGATGCAGCCGTGGCCGAAGCGCCTTCAGGCGAAGCTCGAATTCGTCGTCGTTCATGCGTCGGGGCCTGCCGCTTGCGTGCGATGTTCCGCCAGAGATCCGGCGCCGATTTCGATGAACACCTTCGACAGCGCCGCCGGCTGGGACAGGAACGGCGAGTGGCTGCTGTCCAAGGCGTGGGTCTTCGTCGTGCTGCCGAGCGCGGCGTCGACCATCGCGATCATGTGATCCTGACCGGTCAATGGAATCGCGCGATCCAGCGTGCATCGGATGTAGTGGCGCGGCACCGTTCCGAATCTTTCGGGTGTGATCGGTGACGGCGCCATGCCTCCCGCGTTGGGTTCGTCGCAATGAAGTTGAGACACCACGTGCGCGAAATCAGGCTCCGGAACGTCCGCATAGAACGACGATCTCAGCAGTGACCTGTAGGCCTCGTCGGTCGATCTGCCATGGATCCTTGTCGCGCCGATGGCCGCAGGGTTGCCGATGAAAAGCCGAGGTGACTGTGCCGACGACAGACTCTCGTGCTGAACCATGTCGAGCAACGACAGGCCCTTAGGCACCATGAACCCCGCGACGTAGACGACGGCGTGAAGGAGATCGGGCACCTCCTCGGCCGCCGCCGAAACGGTCATCCCGCCGGCCGAGTGCCCGACCAGGATGACCTTGCCCCCGCACTGCGGCGCGGCTTGCCTGATGAACGCGACCACCGCTTGCGTCCGCTGTTGCTGCGTTACGCCGGCGCTCGGCGATGGCTCGGCGGCGAACGAATCGAGGTCGAACGGCTGGGCATCGAGCGCCGTCGGTGCGATCGCATGGACACCGGCACCAGGCAGGTCGAGCGTCAACACCGCAAACCCTTGCGCTTCGAGCAGGGGCACGACCTTCGTCCACATCGAACGGTTGTGCCAACCGCCGTGCACCAGAACAAACGTCGCTTTGGATCTTGTCATTTGAGTTTCTCTTGTTTGCATCGAATTTGTCGCGACCGCTCAGGCGGTCGCGGTCCACCTTCTTCAGATTTCCCGATTCTCGAAGAGGAACATCTGAACGCCCGAGTCATCAGGTGCGTAAAGCCGACGATCCGCCGCAGCTGCGCGCCCTTCCGGGCTCGCGAATGCCGTTTTGATCGCCTCGAGATTGTCGAAATGCAATGTCCCGATCAGATGGACATCCGGTGGCCCGGCCACGACCGTGACGGGACCGTGGCTGACCTCGTACTTGCGAAGACCCGGAATCTTCCTTGCCAGCGGAATGTGCGTCTCGAAGTAGTGCTTTGCGAACGCGTTCACATCAGCCGGCTGTCTGTAGATCACGATCATTCGAGCCATCGCTGTTCTCCTTCCTTGCAGATTTTGTGGCTAGCCCGCATCGGTCAGCGGCTGATGCCCCACACGGCCGAGCCCACCATTGACTCCAGGCTCGCCAGTTCGGCAATCTTCGGGAAATAGGCCACCATGCGCGGGTCGACACGCATCGCTTCGATGGCGGCCTGCGTTTCCCACTCGGAGTAGATGGCGACGCCGCTGCCGTTCGTCGAGGCGATCAGCCGGGTCGTCCTCCAGCCGTGCAGCGTGCGGATCACGATCTCGGTGTTCTGCTTCAAGAGAGCGAACAACGCCTCCTGTTCCCCCGGCTTGGCCTTCAGCAGATTGATCAGGATTACGGGCTCGTCGGACATGGCAGACCTCTTTGTGGTTTGGACCCGCTAAAGACGAATGCGAGAGTGCAAACGGATCGGGTGGCGCTCTCTTTTTTTGTGAGAGACGTGGCCCCGCAAATCTGAACAGCGCGATAAGTGGAAACTCCTGGCGTCTAGGTCGACTGGGTCTCGACACGCGAGTGGCGCAAGGCCGCGAGTATGGGCGCAAGGTCCGACACCATCGCGTCATCGGTGGGTTCGTCAATTTCCATATCGCACAGGCGCTCCGTCAAACGGTTCCCAATGGCAGTGACGACGCCTGCGGCGCGATCTGGTGGCAACGCCGCGGCCAGCTCGATCATGATGTCCCGGAGCACATCCAAGCGCACTGTGACCGCGTGAAGATCGCTTGAAACCATGGTGGGCTCCTTGACAGTTCGTTGTTGACTTCACCCATGGCCGCTGATGGCTGCCATGGGGAAGGACCCGGCCGCACGACTTGATTCGGATCGTCGACGCAGTGGCTCGTGAGGTGGTGATCTCGGCATCGGACTCGCACAGCGCTCTCGGCCCGCCGTAGTCAGTTAGGAACTTCGCCTTTGAAACCGCCGACGCACAGCGGGTGGGGATGTCGCTGCCAACGCGGCTAGGACAACGCCAATGGGTTCTGGGCAAGGTTGCCCATGTGTTGCGGTCGGCGCATGGGGCGCGGACTTCTACTCCCCATGGTCCGCTGCCTCGGCAAAGCGGTTGGCATCGATACGCGATTGGCCCGAAGGGGCACTCGCTTGGATATGTCCCACAGCGGCCGAGCTGCTTCAACGGCAGGGCGAGTTGCGAAAGGTCGATCTGGCTGATTGCGAAGCAAAGTTGCCACTGCCCGGACGAGCCTTGACGTCGTCAGGCGAGCACCGAGTGCGTAATCGCCGCGCGCTCCCTGCTCCCGAACCGCTTCAGCTCCGCAAAGCGAACGGATGCCGACGAGGCGAGATAGCAGCGACAGGATGGGCATCGAAACGGGGCATCCGGATCGGTGTCGAAAGTGCGGACTCTTGAGAAGGAGTAAGTGGTTACGACCATTCGCCGTTGGCACAACCGATCCCGGTTGGCACGATCTGCGCGCGAAAAACCAGGCGTCGACAAGGAGCAGCCCAGAGATTGGCGACGAGCTGCTGCGGTGGCTCGACGACTCGCTTCTATAGCCGGACCGTCCTACTGAATCGGATAGCCCTTCCACAGCCATTCCAGCGCCGCCGGCATCGTCTGCGCGACGGTGGGCCGGTCGACATGCTTGGCGTTGCGCACGAACAGGAACTGATAGTGGTAGCCCTTGGCGGCCAATACCTTCGCCATCAATTGGGCCGACAGTGTCCAGTCGTGCATGCCGTCCGGGATCGTCGGATTCGGATAGAACAGATCCTGGTCGCCCATCTCGAACCAGTAGCGAATGGGCTTGGTGGCCGCACTGGGAATCAGTGGCGCGCCTGGCGCCTCGGAGGGCGTGAGCACGCCGGCTTTCACAGTCAGGTTGGGCCCGGCGGGCCCCGTCCAGGCGCTGTGATATTCCCAGGCGCCGCCGCGAAGCGCGGGGTCCGAGGGCCATTGTTGGTTCGTCATCGTCGGCGAATACGCCAACACCCGGTGGTAGAGCTCGGGATGAAACCAAGCCATCGTAAAAGCGGCTGTGCCGCTCGAGCTTAAGCCGATGGTCGCGCGGCCCTCGGGGTCCCTGGTGAGCTTCACGCCGGTTCGCTGCTCGACGAGCGGCAATATCTCGCGCTCGACGAACTGCGCGTAGGTGCCCGACACCGTGTCGTACTCGCGCCCGCGCTGGGCGCCCTGGGCATCCTGCCCGCCGTTGCCGATCTGGATGGAAACCATCGGCGGTACGCGGCGCTGCTGGATCAGGTTGTCAAGGATCGTGTTGACGTCCTTCCATGCCGTCGAACCGCCGTCGCCAATGACGATGAACGGCGCCGCCGTGCCGCGCACGTAGCCCGATGGGACATAGACCTCAATCGTGCGCGTCCAGGTGCCGGGGTGGCTGGTGTTGACGACCATGTTCGACTTGTCGCCAGGCGCCGTCGTCGTGCTCATGATAGAGCTGTTGCCGCAGCCCGCCACATCGTCGCGGATCAGGCCGGGGTTGTAGATCGTGCTCTCCTTCGACGAGAACGTGAAAGTGCTGACGGTGCCTTTCGGGACGCCTTCCTTGGCGGCGGTCTCGGGCGCGGGCACATGGGTCGGGCCGATGATGAAGTTGCCCTCGGCGCCAGCCGGCGGCAGCGCGCCGTCCTGCAACTCCGTGGCGCGTGGGTAGCCGGGGCTCTTCGGATCGCGTGTGGGCGGCTGAGTCTTGAAGTCGAGCCCCGTCGTGTCAATGAAAAACGGCGCCGCCTTGTCGCTCGAGTTGGCGCCGGGCGGCACGACGAAATTCTGGGCTACGCAGGGAGTTTGGGCCAGGGCGTACGGGATGACCCCCATGCTCGACACCAACGCGCCCGCGAGGACGACCAACTTGTTCTGCATTTTTGTCTCCGGGATTCAGCGAGTATTCCAGGCTCATCGGTGTGCCGACGCGGCCCGCGCACAGCACGAAACACGAGAACGCGTATCTGCGACGGCCATGTGACCTGCATCCTTCGAATGGGACCATGACGTCATATAAGCCGCCGGGCTCAGCCGAACGGCGACTGCCGCCAGGGTGAATTGGCAGGCTGGGCGGACTCGCGCACCGGCTGCTTCTTCGGAGCTGGTTCTGCGAGGTAAATGGCAATAGTCAAGATGGCTATCAAGGCGGCCGCCCAAGAGACCCTGCGGCCCAGCTTTGGCTTGTCAAAATGGATTATCGAGCGCATCGCTCTCATTCCCCAAAATGGATGGTCGCGCCTCTTCGCGCGGGTTTTAGTGAGTGACCCCGATCATCGGGTGAAAGCCGGCCGAAAAAAGTGTCTTGTGAGCAGCTTCGAGAACGTTCACGAAGAGCATATTCGACAGCATTGGTACCAGTACGATGACATGCGTGCTGTGGCGCGAGGCGAGCGTCTGCGCCGCCACGTCGGGCGTGTAACCCAGTCTTACTGCGACCTCGTGAATGTTCGCACGCACCATTGTCGAGACTCCGTTCACTCCGCGGAGGGCTCGAGAGGCGGTGATGCGGCTGACCCCGGCTTCGCGCGCTACATCATCAAGCGTTACTCGCCGACTCGACCTAGCGTTGTTGGCTGCGCTGTTCAAATGGAATCTAGGAGCCTTTGTCGAAGATCTCAATTGTACGATAGCGCTGTCATAGTCGGCGTGGCGCGGAGTCGACGGCCCTTCGGTGATCTGCTTGTGGGCGCCGATCTAAATTTGACCCTATGGAGGTGCGGCGGAAATGTTGGACGACCAGAGCCTCGGCATGGCGGCATAACCCAGTCCAAGATTTTGTCCGCACCCCCGCCATGGAACCGGTTGACCGTCGTCGTGCTCAGCAACACGGCCATCGAGGGGATGACGGGCACATTTGCTGACGAGCTATTGACGGCCATCTACAGCGACTTGCCCAACTGATTTTCCCACCGAGCCCGCTTGACACCCCTGCCGCCGGCGCGTTCGTCATTGAGGTATGCATCATCGATCTTCACCTCGCCAGACAAACGGTGCTGGGCATCGTGCTCGGCGATCGCCGTCATGATCTTCTGAAGCGTCAGCCAGGCCGTCGGATAGCTCACATCCGTGTGGCTCGAGTTCCAGGGCTGGTACCTGCCTATGAGCACCGTCGCTCACAGCATGAGCCATACTCAGGATGCGCTTCGCATCATGAGCCCCGATGGAATCGATATTGCGTCCCCTTTCGCCCGTGGGCGCTATTGCTTTCTATCTCAACGCGGACGGCAGCTTCGCCAATGAAGCGCGACGCCTGTGTTCAGGACCGAAAATATGTTCGATTCAATCCGGAGTGCCGAAAGGCGTGTGGACCGAGCGGTCATGAGTGTTCGATTGCGTCGAGTGCCGACGGGACGAATCGAAATCAACGCTGCCCCGGAACATATGGTGTGCCTGCACGTAGGCAAGCCCGTCCGCGCTTTTTGCGGGATGGGCGGCATTTCTAAGAGGCGGCTTCAGATCGCCGGTGATGCGGACATCGTTCCGGCGGGAATTGCGGGGTTCTGGGAGGACGAGTCGCCGTGTTCGATTCTGGTCTTGAGCCTACCCGATACGGTCCTGCGGGAAAACGCGGCCCGGATGGGCTTGGATCCCTTGAAAGCATCGGTGCTGCCTGCTCTGCAGGCTCGAGACTCACAGCTCGAACATCTTGCCTGGGCGCTAAAAGCAGAGAGCGACGAAGGCGACGCAGTCGAACCCTTCTTTCTGGACAGTCTCGCTTCGGCGGTCACTGCGCGCTTGCTGCATCGTGAGTCATCGATACCTGATCCACGGGGCCCCCGGCAGCGGCTTTCCAAACGGCAAATGCGAATTGTTTCGGAGTACGTCGAATCACATTTCGGAGAGGGCGTTTCAGTTGAGCAGTTGGCCCGAATCGCGTCAATGAGCGTATCGAACTTCAAAGTGCTGTTCAAGCAATCCACAGGAATCGCAGTTCATCAATATGTCATCAGGCGCAGAGTCGAGCATGCCAGAGGTCTGATAGCTCGCGGCGGTATGGCAATGAGCCAGATCGCCCTGGATTCCGGCTTCTCTCACCAAAGCCATATGGCGCGCTGCATGCGCAAAGTGTTGGGCATGGCGCCGTCGGCACTTCTCCGAAATGCGCGCTAAGGAAGGTCTGCATAACGCCGGGCGGACCCTCGTTGCCTGAGCAGTAGTGACCGGCGAAAATCGAGGCCATGAAACAGATCAGTCTGGGCCTCAACCTGTCGACCAAGAAGACGCGCAAGCGCGAGTTTCTGGAGCAGATGGAAAAGGTCGTTCCGTAGGCCGCGGCGCGTGTCAAGGTAGTTGTCACTTCAGTCACGCAG
>JANYBE010000164.1 GCA_025360945.1 Rhizobacter sp.
GCATTGTCGAGACGGCGAACGAGGGCATCTGGCTGGCCAACGAAGCGGGCGAGCTGAACTTCGCCAACCCGATGCTGTTGCGCATGCTGGGCCACTCCGCGGCGGAGGTACTGGGCCGTCCGCTGACCGACTTCGTCGACGAGCGCGACCGCGCTGCGGGCGCCGAGGCGACCGACCCTGGGCGGACCGATACCCGTGAGTGGCAGGGCATTCGGCTGCGCCGCAAGGACGGCTTGGAGCTGTGGGTCGCGGTGTCGACCGCTCCGATCGCCGACGCTAACGGCCTGCCGATCGGTTCGCTGGGCATGGTTACCGACATCACCGAGCGCAAGCAATCTCACGCCAAGCGCGAGTTGCTCGAGTCGCAGCTGCGCGAGTCGCAGAAGATGGAGGCGATCGGTACGCTGGCGGGCGGGATCGCGCACGACTTCAACAACATTCTCGCAGCGATTCTGGGTAATGTGGCGCTGACGCGGCAGCATGTCTCGAAGGGCGATGCCGCGTCCGACGGACTCGACCAGATCGAGCGCGCCGGCGTGCGCGCGCGCAGCCTGGTGCAGAAGATCCTTGCGTTCAGCCGCATGCAGCCGCATGCGCTGGTGAGCCAGCCGATGCGCCCGCTCGTCGAAGAGGCGATCGTGCTGTTGCGCTCGACGCTGCCCAGCCTGGTCGAGCTGAGACTTCAGCTTACCGACACGCCGCTGCAAGTGGGAGCCGATGCGACCAACATCCAGCAGATCCTGATGAACCTGTGCACCAATGCCTGGCACGCGATGCACGGCAGCACCGGTTGCATCACGATAGCCCTGGACCGGATCGAGCTTGGCGCCGAGGCGGCGCACGCACTGGGTGAACTCCCTGCAGGTGCTTACGCACACTTGACCGTGTCCGACAACGGCAGCGGCATGACCGAGGCGACGCGCGTGCGCGCGTTTGAGCCCTTCTTCACGACCAAGCGGGTGGGCGAGGGCACCGGGCTGGGCCTGTCAGTGGTGCACGGGATCGTCGTCGCGCATCAGGGTGCGATCACGGTGGACAGTGCGCCGGGCCGGGGCAGCAGCTTTCACCTGTACTTTCCGATGTCGTCGGTGCCGACCGGTGCCGTGCTTGACGACGCCGCGGTGTCGGTGGCGCCGCGCGGCGCGGGCGAGAGTGTGATGTACGTGGACGATGACCCAGCGATGCTGCCGATGATCGAGAGCCTGTTGCAGCACGCGGGCTACCGGGTTACCGCGATGGATCGCCCGCTCGAGGCGCTGGCGCGCGTGCGCGCGACACCGACGGCGTTCGACCTGGTCGTGACCGACTTCAACATGCCTGAAATGACCGGCCTCGATTTGGCCGAAGCGCTCGCCCGAATCGCGCCCGAGCTGCCGGTGGTGATCAGCTCGGGCTATCTTTCCGACGAGATGCGCGCGGCTGCGATGCGGGTCGGTGTGCGTGGCTTGCTGCAAAAGGAGTACAGCCTGGAGCAGCTCGCCGCGCTGGTTCACACGGTGCTGGCCGAAGACCGCGCGCGCCGAGCCGCCTGAAGTCTGAGTACAGTGACGACACGCGCTGCCGATACACTGCAAGGCTCGAGGGGTCCCATTCTGCACGCGTCGTTTGCCGCACACCCCCAACGCACTCAACGCACTCAACGCACTCAGCGCACAGCCCCCGGAGATTGCCCATGAATCGCCTGTTGCCCACCCTGCTCGCACTCGCCTTCGCAAGCCTGACTCAAGCCGCTGAGCCTTCGGCCGCTGCTTCGGCCGCCACCAAGACCGGCGAGGCCATCAAGCGCGGCGCCACCAAGACCGGCGAAGTCGTCGGCACGACCGTCGAGCGCACCGAAGCGGGCGTCGAGAAGGGCGCCAAGAAGGTGGGCACGGCCGTGAAGCATGGTGCCGAGAAGACCGGTGAGGTCGCCAGCACGACCGCCGAGCGCACCAAGGAGGGTGTCAAGACGGGCGCGAACAAGGTGAAGAAGGTGGCCAAGAAGGCCAAGTCCGCGGTGACGCCGGCCAATGCGCCGAACTGATCACTCAGACCGCGACCGGCGCCTTGATCGCCGGATGGTGCTCGTAGCCGAGCACCTCGAAGTCGTCGAACTCGTAGTCGAAGATCGATTCGGGCCGGCGTTTGATCGACAGGGTCGGGTACGCGAGCGGCGCGCGCAACAACTGCAGCGCCACCTGCTCCCTGTGGTTGTTGTACAGGTGGCAATCGCCGCCGGTCCAGATGAAATCGCCGACCTCCAGATCGCACTGCTGCGCGAGCATGTGCGTGAGCAGCGCGTAGCTGGCGATGTTGAACGGCACGCCGAGGAAGATGTCGGCGCTGCGCTGGTAAAGCTGGCAGCTCAGCCTGCCGTCGGCCACGTAGAACTGGAAGAAGGCGTGGCAGGGCATCAAGGCCATCTTAGACAGGTCGGCCACGTTCAACGCGCTGACGATGATGCGGCGCGAATCCGGGTTGGTCTTGAGCTGCTTCACGACCTCGGCGATCTGGTCGATGTGGCCGCCGCCGGGCGACGGCCACGAGCGCCACTGCACCCCGTAAACCGGGCCGAGGCCGCCATTCCGCACATGGCGCTGGCGCCGTGCCACGCCTTGTTCCAGTTTTATGTCGCCGACAACAAGCTGTCATGCCAGTTGTATCAGCGCAGCGCCGACATTTTTCTCGGTGTGCCGTTCAATATCGCCTCCTACGCGCTCCTGACCCACATGGTGGCGCAGCAGTGCGGCCTGGGGGTGGGCGATTTCATCTGGACCGGCGGCGATTGCCATCTCTATTCAAACCACCTGGAGCAGACGCGCGAACAGTTGTCGCGCACACCGCACCCGCTGCCCACGCTCGGGATCAAACGCAAGCCAGAGTCGCTGTTCGATTACAAATTCGAGGA
>JANYBE010000167.1 GCA_025360945.1 Rhizobacter sp.
GCGATCGCGGCGATCGTGTTCCTGTACGCGATCGCGGCCGTGTTCAACCTGCGCATCCCGCGCACCGAAGCGCCGTTGCAACCGCTGGCCCACGGCGTGGTCGGGCTGATGCGCGACTTCTCCAGCTGCAACGCTCGGCTGTGGACCGACAAGCTCGGCCAGATCTCGCTCGCCACGACCACCTTGTTCTGGGGCGTGTCGGGCAATCTGCGCATCATCGTGTTCGCGTGGGCGACCGCGGCACTGGGCTACACAACGACGCAGGCCACCTCGCTGGTCGCCGTGGTGGTGATCGGGACCGCGGCGGGCGCGATCATTGCCTCGGTGCGGATGCGCCTTGACCAGGCCACCAGCGTGATACCGCTCGGCGTCCTGCTCGGGCTGCTGGTGATTGGGCTGAACGTGATCACCAATGCCTGGGCGGCGGCGCCATTCCTGATCCTGCTTGGCGCGATCGGCGGTTACATGGTGGTGCCGATGAACGCGCTGCTGCAACACCGCGGCGCCAACCTGATGGGCGCCGGTCGTTCGATCGCCGTGCAGAACTTCAACGAGCAGGCCTGCATCCTCGGCCTGGGAGCGTTTTACACCGGCATGACCAAGTTTGGCCTGTCTGCCTTCACGGCGATCGCGCTGTTCGGACTGGTGGTGGCCGGCACGATGTGGCTGATCTACCGCTGGCACAAGAACAACCGCGTGAAGTACCGCGAAGAGCTTGATCACCTGCTGGCTATCGCGCGCAGCGACAAGCATTGAGCAGCTACTGAAACAGGGGATCGACCTCGCGCAAAGCGGCCAGGAAGTCCGCCTCGATCAGTGGCTTGGTCAAATACGCATCGCAACCCGCAAGCGAGCCGCGTACCCGGTCCATAGGTCCGGCGTGCCCGGTCGTCATCACCACCGCCGGTACGATGCCGTTCGGGTGGTCGGGCATTTGCTTGATGGCCTGGCACACGCTCAGGCCGTCGATGCCGTGCCGGGGTGTGAGCGCCAGCTCGAGAAAGACGATCGCAAAGGCCCGCTGCTCGATCATCGCCAGCGCGAGCTCACCGTGTTCGGCGCCGTGCACCTCATAGCCCAGACCTTGCAGGCGCTGCATCAGGAACTTGCGTGCGATCGGCGTGCTGTCGACGACCAGTACCGCGCGGCCCACTGCACCGCGCTTCGCGGCGTCCGCGACACCTGGGGCTTGCGTTGCCGGGGCCAGCTCTTGCAGCGCCAGGTCCACGTGGGCGCGCGTGTCGAACGGTGCGGCCATCGGGTCGAGCGCGGTCAGCAACGTGTTCGTCGGGGCGGTCGGCATGGTCGGCATTTGTTGTGTCGGGCAGTGATGTTCTGCCCTCGGCCGGGCAGCGTCAACCCGCGTTGGCGGGGTGCGACGGCTTGCGGCGGTACGATTGCACACCCTATAAGTCATTGCGAGACACCACCATGGCCAAGACTCCCGGCAGCATCTATGACTTCGAGGCGTTGTCCATCGAGGGCAAGCCTGCGCACCTGTCCACCCAGCGCGGCAAGGTGATGCTGATCGTCAACACCGCGAGCGCATGCGGATTCACGCCGCAGTTCGCCGGCCTCGAAACGCTGTGGGAGACCTATCGCGACGAGGGGCTGGTGGTACTGGGTTTCCCAAGCAACGAGTTCGGCGGACAGGACCCGGGTAGCGACGGCGAGATCGCCTCGTTCTGCCAGGTCAACTACGGTGTGAGCTTTCCGATGATGAGCAAGGTCAAGGTCAACGGTGGCGACGCGCACCCGCTGTGGAAATGGCTGACATCCGAGGCCCCCGGTATCCTCGGGCTCAAGGGCATCAAGTGGAACTTCACCAAGTTCCTCGTCGGCCGCGACGGCAAGGTGATCAAGCGCTACGCACCAAACGACACGCCCGCGTCGATCAGCGCCGACATCGAGGCCGCGCTCGCGGCGGCATGACGTCACCATTGACAGAGACCCTTCATGTTCGAACACATTCCCCCGTTTGCCGGCGACCCGATCCTGAGCCTGAACGAAGACTTCCAGAAGGACCCACGGCCGAACAAGATCAACCTCTCGATCGGCATCTACTTCGACGACGCTGGCCGCATCCCGGTGATGGATTCGGTCAAACAAGCCGAACAGATGGTCGTCGCCAAGGGCGGCCCCAAGCCCTACCTGCCGATCGAAGGCGCTGCGAACTTGCGCGCGGCGGTGCAACAACTGCTGTTCGGCGCAGACCACGAAGCGGTGCGCTCAGGCCGGATCGCCACGATCCAGTCGGTTGGCTCCAGCGGCGGTCTGAAAATTGGCGCGGACTTCATCGCGACCTGGTTCAAGGGCAGCCAGGTGTGGGTCAGCGACCCGACCTGGGACAACCACCGTTCGATGTTCGAGGGCGCGGGCCTGACGGTGAACACCTACCCGTACTACGACCCCGCCACAGGTGGCCTGAAGTTCGCACAGATGCTGGCCACGCTGCGCGGCCTGCCTTCGAGGAGCATCGTGCTACTGCACGCGTGCTGTCACAACCCGACCGGGGTCGACCCGACGCGCGCGCAGTGGGACGAACTGATCCCGGTGCTGCGCGAGCGCCAGCTGATCCCCTACCTGGACCTCGCCTACCAAGGCTTCGGCGATGGCATCGAGGCCGATGCGTACGCAGCGCGGGCACTCGCGACCGCGGGCGTGAGCTTCTTCATTGCAAACTCGTTCTCAAAGAGCATGAGCGTGTACGGGGAACGCTGTGGCGCGCTCAGCGTGGTCTGCCCGAGCGCGCGCGAAGCCGCGCTGGTGCTGGGTCAGATGAAATTCACGGTGCGGCGCAACTATTCGAGCCCGCCAATCCACGGTGGCCAGATCGTCGCGACGGTGTTGACCGACCCTGCGCTGCGCCAAAGCTGGGAGGTCGAGCTCGGCGCGATGCGTGAGCGCATCCTCGCGATGCGTAAAAAGCTGCACGCGGTTTTGTCGGCCAAGGTGCCGGGCCGCAACTTCGATTACTTTCTGACGCAGCGTGGCATGTTCAGCTACACCGGTATGACGATCGCGCAGGTGGACACCCTGCGCGAGACGCACGGCGTCTACATGGTGCGCTCGGGGCGCATCTGCGTCGCCGGATTGAACAGCTCGAACGTGGAGGCGACCGCGGTAGCGATGGCCGCGGTGCTGGCTGGTTGATGGATTTTTGTCGGGGCATGTAAGAACGTTGTGCATGGTTTGACCAACCTGGGCCAGAGGATCGAGAGGCCAGAGCGTTGAATCCGATCTGCGATGGTCCGCGTATCCCAGCTGTCCCCGTTCAATCAATCAACCCGAAGGAATCTTCATGCTGAACAACCTCAAGTCCGGCGTAGCCGTCGCCACCGCCGCTGCTGCGCTGTTCGCGATGGGCGTCACCTTGTCTACCTCGGTCCAGGCCGCCGACGAAATGACCGTGCACTGCGTTGGTGTCAACAGTTGCAAGGGCACTGCCGACTGCAAGACCGCGAAGAATGATTGCAAGGGCCAGAACAGCTGCAAGGGCATGGGTTGGGTCGGCAAGAAGAGCGAAGCCGAGTGCAAGGCTGCCGGCGGCACCGTCGGCAAGTAAGACACTGCTCTCAGCCCGGTTCGAATGAACGTGCAGGGCTTCGGCCTGGGGCTGCGCACCGAGCATTACGCCGATTTCCTCGAGACGAAGCCCGCGGTCGACTGGCTCGAAGTCATCTCCGAGAACTACATGGTGCCAGGCGGCAAGCCGATCGCGCGGCTTGACGCGATCCGCCGTGACTTTCGCGTGGTGATGCACGGCGTATCGTTGTCGATCGGCAGTACCGACGCGCTCGACCTGAGCTACCTGCGCGAGCTGAAAGCGCTCGCCGCACGCATCGAGCCGGCCTGGATCTCGGACCATCTGTGCTGGACCGGCGTGGATCATCACAACCTGCACGACCTGCTTCCGATGCCGTACACCGAAGTCGCGCTGCGCCACCTAACGGCGCGCGTGCAGCAGGTGCAGGACGTGCTCGGCCGGCGTGTGCTGCTCGAGAACGTCTCGAGCTACGTCACGTTCATGACCGACGAGATGAGCGAGTGGACGTTCATCGCCGAGCTGTTGAAACGCGCCGATTGCGAGCTGCTGCTCGATGTGAACAACGTCTACGTCAGCAGCCGCAATCACGGCTTCGACCCGCGCACCTTCATCGACGCGATGCCCCGTGAGCGTGTGCGGCAGATTCACCTCGCCGGCCACGAGGACCACGGCACGCATGTCGTGGACACGCATGACCACCCGGTCTGCGATGACGTCTGGGCGCTCTACGCCCACACCGTCAAACGCCTCGGCGCGGTGCCGACGATGATCGAGCGCGACGACCACATCCCGGCGCTGGGCGAACTGCTCGACGAGCTCGATCAGGCGCGGCGCGTGCAGGCCGAGGCCTTGGCGTGACGCTGCTCGAACAGCAGGACGCGTTGAAGCGCGCCATCGTGCGGGGCGAAGACGCTACGCTTGTGAGCGGCCTGCTGCGCATCTACCAGCAGGCCTACACTGCACGGCTAGTCGCCGCGTTGCGCGACAATTTCGGCGTGTTGCCGCAGGTGTTGGGCGACGATGCGTTCGGTACGCTTGCGCTGGCGTACATCGAGGCGCACCCTTCGCAGCGCCCGTCGATCCGCTGGTTCGGCCACCGGTTACCCGAATTCATGGCGTCGCGCGACGACCTCGTGCCGCATCCTGCGCTCGTTGATCTGGCGCGCATGGAGTGGGCCTTGCGCAGTGCGTTCGATGCGACTGACGCCGAGCCGCTGACGGCGGACGAGCTCACGGCCGTGCCTGCCGGCGCGTGGCCCGCGCTCGTATTTGCACCGCTGCCCAGCGTGCAGCTGCTGGCGGTGGCGTGGAACGTCGGGCCCGTGTGGCGCGCGTTGCAGGGCACTCACGCGCCCAATCTGCCCGAGCCGCAGGCGCTCGAGCACACGCTGTTGATCTGGCGCCAAGGCCTGGACACGCGCTGGCGCGCGCTCGACGACGGCGCAGCACGGCTGCTGCGCTGCGCACTGAACGGCAAAAGCTTTGCTGACCTTTGCGCACTCGCCGCAAGCGAGGTCGGCGACGAACAGGCCGCCCTGCACGCTGCCAGCGCGCTGCGCGGTTGGATTGCCGACGGCCTTATCAGGCGCTGAACCAGCGCTGCGCGTGTAGTGCAAGCCCGGTCGCGACGCTCGCGAAGCGGTCGCCGCGCACCACGTGCGCTGTGGGAAACGCCGCTGCGATCCGGCTCGCCAGCAGGCGCAAGCCGGTCGAACCGCCGGTGAAGTACAGCGCGTCGATCTGCACCGGCTTCAGGCCCGCTTGCGCGACGGCAGCGCGGGCCGCGTCGACGATGCGCTCGATATCGGATTCGATCGCCTGCACCGCCTCGCGCTCGCTGAAATCGACCCCCAACCTGTACTCGGTGTGACTCAGGTCGATGCGCGTCTCGCCCCCTTCGGCGACGGCGATCTTCGCGGCTTCGGCGCGCGCCGCGAGCTCGTGGCCAAGGCGTTCCTCGATCACGATCATCAACCGTTCGTAGTGGCGTGCCTCGCCGTAGAAGCCGCGCATGCCGCGCAGCTCGGCGGCGCGGCCGGGGCTGTAGACGGTGTTGATCAGGTGCCAGGTCGCGAGGTCGTAGTAGACCCCGCTGGGAACTTCGCGCGCGGGCGCGCCGGCGACGCTCGGCCCCATCGCGCCGAAGCCGTACTCGGGCAGGATTGCGGCGAGCGCGACGCGGCGGTCGAAGTCGGTGCCGGCGAGGTGCACGCCGTGGTTTGCGAGGATGTCGTCCTTGCGCTCGCGCTTGGCCGCGTGCTGCGGTCCGACGCGCACGACCGAGAAATCCGAGGTGCCCCCGCCGATGTCGGCGACGAGCACGATCTGCTCGGCTTCGACGCTGCTTTCGTAGTCGAACGCGGCGGCGATCGGCTCATACTGAAAGCTCAGTTCGTCGAAACCGACCTGCCGCGCGGCGCTTTCCAGCGCGGCCTGTGCCTGCGCGTCCCGCACCGGGTCGTCGTCGACGAAGAACACCGGCCGGCCGAGCACCGCGCGGCGGATGGGCGCGCCAGCCTGCACCTCGGCGCGGCCCTTCAGGTGTTTCAGGTAGCCGGCGACGATGTCGAGGTATTTCGCACCGCGGCCGCCGCCCACGTCGGTGGTCTGGTCGATCAACGGGCTGCCGAGGATGCTCTTCATCGAGCGCATCAGCCGGCCGTCCAGGCCGTCGACATAGGCCGCGATGGCGGCGCGGCCGAAGGCCCGCGGCGGTCCGTCGAGCTCGGGGCCATCGACGAAGTAGAAGACGGCCGTGGGCATGGTCGTGTGGCCGGGCTCCAACTCCACCAGGCGCATGCCGCGGGTCACGTCAGGCACGGCGATGGCGGAGTTGGAGGTGCCGAAGTCGATGGCGCAATACATGGTCACAGTCGGCAGGAAGTGGGGGGCGCGATTCTACTTAGCTTGGGCGTATGCTGGCTGGCATCACGGTTCAGCCCAAGGAGCTCTCGCCATGCCCCGTCTTCATTCCGTCGCCGCTGCCGCGCTGCTGGCTTTCGCATTGAGCCCATCGTGGGCTGCCGACACCGCTGCACCCGCGGCGAAGACCGACAATCTTGCGGCCGCGCGTGCCCAGATCGCGCAGAAGAACTGGCCGGCCGCTGTCGCCGAGCTCAAGAAGGTGAACGATACCGGTAACGCCGACTGGAACAACCTGATGGGCTACAGCCTGCGCAAGAACGCGACGCCTGACTACGCGGGGGCCGAGAAGTTCTACGATGAGGCGCTGCGCCTGAACCCGCAGCATCGCGGCGCGCTCGAGTATTCGGGCGAACTCTACCTGATCACCAACGACCTGCCCAAGGCCGAGTCTCGCCTCGCAGCACTGGACAAAGCGTGCTCGCTGCCGTGCGACGAGTTCACAGAGCTGAAGAAGTCGGTCGCCCGCTACAAGGCGAACGGCAACAAGTACGTCGCCGCCCCCTGGTGAAAGTTACTCCAACCCCAGCTGCGTGATGAACTTGGTGTTGAGGTAAGCCTCGATCGCTTCGGTGCCGCCCTCAGAGCCGTAGCCCGAATCCTTCATGCCGCCGAACGGTGTCTCGGGCAGCGCCAGACCCATGTGGTTGATCGAGACCATGCCGCTCTCGAACGCGGCGCCGATCGCGTTCGCGGTCTTCAGCGAGCGTGTGCACGCGTAGGCGGCCAGGC
>JANYBE010000188.1 GCA_025360945.1 Rhizobacter sp.
TGCCCAGCATCGCGCGATTGAAGCCGCGCCGGCCGTGAGAGCCCATCACGATCAGGTCGCAGTGACTGTCTCGTGCCTCGTCCACGATGGCCTGAGAAACCCGGCCGCCACGCAGCTCGCGCACCAGCATCTTGGAAACGACACCGTGCTCGGCGGCAAGCTTGCTCGACTTCTCGAGCAGTTCTTTGCCGAACTGGTTCAGGCCGTCCCGGTACTGCTCGAAGTCGATCTTGCCCGACATCTCGACCATCAGCGCGAATTCGTTGACGAGGTTGAGCAGGCACAGCTTCGCCTTCGACAACGAAGCGAGTTGGATCGCCTCCTTGAGGCCGCGCTCGGACGTTTCGCTGCCGTCGATGGGCACCAGAATGCGTTGGTACATGTCGTCTCCTTCTATCGATTGATGAGTGACCGCTGATGTGTCAGGTGGCCCGTCTCGCGTCGCGAGCGGTCGCGCCGTCGGAGGCTTCTCCTGCCGACGGCACGCGTGGCACCGTCGATTCACCGGCAGCGCGTACCAGCAGCACCGGGATCGACGCGCTGCGCACCACCTGCTCCGCATCGCTGCCGAGCAGGATGCGGCCCACGCCGCGCCGGCCGTGCGTGCCGATGACGATCAGTTCAGCAGCCCAAGCCTTCGCCTCGTCGATCACCAGATCGCACACGCGCCCGGCGAAGCCATCGCGTAGCACGGTGTCGACGCCGACGCCTGTTGCCTCGACCTGCGCCTGCGCGGTCGCCAGAATCTTCTGACCGCCCTCGCGCATCAGCGCAATCATGTCGCTCGCCGCGCCGGCGAAGGCGTCGGCCTCCATAGCGAACAGCATCACGTCGACGACGTTGATCAGGCGCATGCGCGCACCCGTCAGCCTGGCCAGCGCGATGGCTTCGGCGAGGCCGCGTCGGGAGGTCGGACTCCCGTCGACCGGGACAAGAATGCGTTGGTACATCATCGGCTCCTTGTTCGCCGCTCGATTCGCGGCGCCATGAGCCAGTTTGCCGGGCGCTCTGTGAAATGGCTTGATGCCCGTCAAGCCACGCGCCGCACTGCGGCCTAGAGTGCAGCCACCAAATTGGGGCAGCCGGGAGAGAAGACGAATGGTGTTCTGGACCCGCACGTGCGACGCGCTGTTCGCCGAGCTTCGCTGCGGGCCCGACGGGCTGCGTTCGGCCGACGCGGGCGAGCGCTTCGCGCGCAGCGGACCCAACAGCGACGCCCCGGCGCACTTGGACAGTCCGCTGCGCGCGATACTGCGCCGGCTGCTGGAGCCGCTGTCGCTGATCCTGCTCGTCGCCGGAATCGTCTCCGTCGTCACGGGCGACGCGATCGGCGGTGCCATCATCGTCGCGATCCTCGCGATGTCGATCGGACTGGACACGGTCCAGGAAGGCCATGCGGTCAGGGCCGCCGAGCTGCTGCGCCGTTCGGTCGCGCTGAAGGCCGAGGTCAAACGCGACGGTGTCTTCGTCGAGATAGACGTGGACCGGATCGTCCCGGGCGACGTGTTCCGCATCCGCGCAGGCGACATCGTGCCGGCCGATGCATTGATCCTCGAGAGCACGGCCTTCACCGCCGGCGAAGCCGCGCTGACCGGCGAACCCTACCCGGTCGAGAAGCGGCCTGGCGTCGTCACTGCCACGAGCGCGGGCGAAGCCTCGAACGCGGTGTTCCGCGGCTCTGTCGCACAGACCGGCGAGGCGATCGCGCTGACCGTGAATACCGGTGCCGCGACTGTCTTCGGCGCGGCTGCCTCAGCGCTCGCCGAGGCACAGGCGCCCTCACCGTTCCAGCGAGACCTGCGCGAGTTCGGCCTCGTGACCGCGCGGCTCACGCTTGCGCTCGTCGTGATCGTGCTGACGATCCGCGTGACGATCGGCCGGCCGGTGCTGGACTCGCTGATGTTCGCCGTCGCGCTCGCGGTCGGACTCACGCCCGAGCTGCTGCCGATGATCACGACGGTCACACTGTCGCGCGGCGCACTGCGGCTGGCGGCCCGCAAGGTCATCGTGAAACGGCTCGCGGCCATCCACGATCTCGGCGCGATGACCGTGCTGTGCACCGACAAGACCGGCACGCTGACCTCGGCCGAGATCACGCTGGCACGCAGCCTCGACGCGTCCGGTGCGACCGACCCGCGCGCTGCGCGCCTCGCCTCGATCGCGGCCTATCTCGGCGGCGACCGCGGCGCGCTCGACGCGGCGCTGCTGCGCGGCACTGAACACGCGGCGCTCGGCTGGGCGCTTGCCGGGCGGCGCGCGTTCGACTTCACGCGACGGCTCGGCTCGGTGCTGGCGAGCGGGCCCGAAGGTTCGCTGCTGATCGTCAAGGGCGCACCCGAGGCCGTGCTCGCACGCTGCACGCAGCAGCGCAACGCGGGGCAGGTCGCGGCGATGGGCACGGGCGAGCACGCTGCGGCAGCGGCTCAGGTGCAGGCACTGGCGAACGACGGTCTGCGCGCGATCGTGATCGCGTCGCGGCCGTGGCAGGGGCCGCCGCGTAACGTCGAGGTCGCGGATGAAGCCGGGCTGGTCTTCGAAGGCATCTGCGCCTTCGCCGATCCGCCCAAGGCGACCGCAGCAGCAGCAATCGCGCGGCTCGCGAGCGCAGGCATCCGGCTCAAGATCCTGTCCGGCGACGACCCGGTGGTCGTGAAGCGGCTCGCGGGACTCGTGGGCCTCAAAGCCGACCGCGTACTCTCGGGCGCCGACATTGCCGCGCTCAGCGACGACGCTCTGGCGGTGCAGGTGCGCAGCGTCGACGCCTACGGGCGCCTGGCACCGGACCAGAAGTCGCGCATCGTCAAGGCGCTTCAGGCCAACGGCGCGGTCGTCGGCTTTCTCGGCGACGGCATCAACGACGCGCCGGCATTGAAGGTCGCCGACATCGGCCTGTCGGTCGACGGCGCCACTGGCGTCGCGCAGTCCGCGGCCGACATCATCCTGCTCGACTCGGACCTCGAGGTCGTCGCCGGCGGGGTTGAGGAAGGCCGGCGCACCTTCGCCAACATCATGAAGTACGTGCGCATGGGCGCGAGCTCAAACTTCGGCAACATGCTGTCGATGGCGGTGGCATCGATCGTGCTGCCGTTCCTGCCGATGCTGCCGATCCAGATCCTGCTGAACAACCTGCTCTACGACCTGTCCGAAGTCGGCATCCCGTTCGACAACGTGCGGCCCGAGGCCACCGCGCGGCCGCAGGTCTGGGACATGAAGGGCCTGATCCGTTTCGCGGCGGTGATGGGTCCGGTGTCATCGCTGTTCGACTTCCTGACCTTCGGCGCACTGCTGTTCGTGTTCAAGGCGACGGCGACCCAATTTCAGACTGCGTGGTTCCTCGAGTCGATGGCAACACAGATCCTTGTGATCTTCCTTATCCGCACCAACGGCCGGCCCTGGAAGGACGCGCCGCACCCGGTGCTCGCGACCTCGACACAGGTCGCGCTCGTCGTCGCGATCGCTTTGCCCTTCACGCCTGCGGGCCGCTGGTTCGGCTTCGAGGCCCCTGCGGCAACGATGCTCGCGGCTATCGCCGGCATCGTGATCCTGTACCTCGCGGTCGTCGAATGGGTCAAGCCGCACGTCGTCGCACCGGAGCGCAGGCGTCGTCGCCGGGATTGACGCGCATCAAGCCGCGGGATCGAGCTTGCCCGATAGTGCCGCAAGACTTTCGAAGCAAGGAACCGCGATGCACCAAGGCCCCTTCGCGCTGCTCGATGCCTGGTGGCGCGCCGCCAACTACCTGTCGGTGAGCCAGATCTACCTGATGAACAACCCGCTGCTGCGCGAGCCGCTAACGCTCGCGCACATCAAGCCGCGGCTGCTAGGACACTGGGGCATGACGCTGGGTCTGAACTTCATCTACGCGCACACGAACCGCGTGATCAAGGCGCGCGCCTTCGGTATCTGGGACTGGGCCAGCAACGACGAGGGCGTGACGCCGGACGTCGTGTTGGCGTGCGCGGGCGACGTGCCGACGCTGGAGACGCCTGGCGGCGCTCGATCTGCTGCGCCGGGAGTTGCCCGAGCTGAAGGTGCGCGTCGTCAACGTCGTCGACCTGATGGCACTGCAGTCGCCGTCAGCGCATCCGCACGCGATGTCGGACGCCGCTTTCGACTCGATCTTCACGGCCGACCGCCCGGTTGTCTTCGCATTCCACGGGTACCCGTGGCTCATCCACCGGCTGATCTACCGGCGCACGAATCACGACAACATCCACGTCCACGGCTACGGCTACGAGGAAGAAGGCACGACGACGACGCCGTTCGACATGACGGTGCTGAACCGGCTCGACCGCTTCCACCTCGCTGCCGACGCGATCGCGCGCGTGCCGCGCATGCTGGACCGCGCGGGCCATGTGCAACAGCATTTGCGCGATCGGCTGCTTTTGCACCGGACCTACGTGCAGGGCCACGGCATCGACATGGCCGAGATCGCGAACTGGCGCTGGCAAGGCATGCAGACTTGATCTGGGTCAGAAACGGCGGCCCGCATCGCTCCTAGACTGCCGCACATCTGCGGAGAAGCGCTTGATCCCATCTGACCTGCAAAGCCTACTGGAACACAGCGGGCTCGCGCCCTTGCGCCTGAAGGGGCGCACCTTGCTGCCCATCGTCCAGGGCGGGATGGGTATCGGTGTCTCGGCCCACCGTCTCGCCGGCAGTGTCGCCGCGACCGGCGGCCTGGGCACGCTCAGCGCTGTCGACCTGCGCCGGCACCACCCCGACCTGATGGCGTGCACCCGCGGCCTGGGCATCGGCCCCGACGTGAAACCAACCATCGACGCTGCGAACCTCGAGGCGCTGGACCGCGAGATTGTCGCGGCGCGCGCCATCGCCGCCGGTCACGGGATGCTGGCCGTCAACGTGATGCGCGCGATCAGCGAGTACAGCGCCTGCATCACGCGTGCACTGCAAGCCGGCGTCGACGCAGTCGTGGTCGGCGCCGGACTGCCGCTGGACCTCCCCGACCTCGCCGCCGATCACCCGCACACGGCGCTGATCCCGATCCTCTCGGACTCGCGCGGCGTGCAGCTCGTGGTGCGCAAGTGGGAACGCAAGCGCCGCATGCCCGATGCGATCGTGCTCGAGCACCCCGGCCATGCCGGGGGCCACCTGGGTGCAGCACGCATCGACGCCCTGCACGATCCGCGCTTCGACTTCGAACGCAGCGTGCCGGAAACGCTCGCCGTGCTGCGCGCAGCCGGCATCGAGCGCGACGCTCCGATCATCGTCGCGGGTGGCATCCGCACGCTTGCCGATATCCGCCGCCTGCAGGGCCTGGGCGCCGCCGGCGTGCAGCTCGGGACGCCGTTCGCGGTGACCACCGAATGCGATGCGCACCCCGAATTTAAGCGCGTGCTGGCCCAGGCGAGAGACGCCGACATGGTCGAGTTCACGAGCGTCGCAGGACTGCCAGCGCGCGCCGTGCTGACACCGTGGCTGAAGGCCTACCTTAAGGTCGAGGCGCGCCTTCAGGCCGCTGCGCGCGTCAAGCCACGCTGCACCAAGGTCTTTGACTGCCTGGCCGAGTGCGGACTGCGTGACGGCAAGGCAGGCTGGGGCCAGTTCTGCATCGACCAGCAACTCGCGGCCGCGCTGCGCGGCGACGTGAAGCATGGCCTGTTCTTCAGCGGGCGCGGTGCGTTGCCGTTCGGCGACCAGATCCGCAGCGTTCGCGAACTGATGGCCCAATTGCTCGGCGGGAACTGCGCAGCGCTCGCGAGCTGAATTGATCTGGCGCAAGCGTGGCGCGCGAGCGCGGTCGAACAATCGTTCCGAACGCCTCCACGACCCGCCTGCCCATGAACGCACGTGCCGCCACGACACTGAGCCGAACCACCGCACCGAACATTGCCTGCTCGAACTGCAGCTTGCGCGCGCTGTGCCTGCCGCTGAGGATGTCGGACGCCGAGTTGCAACGCCTGGATGCGCTGGTCGAGACGCGCCGGATCGTCAAGCGCGGCCAGACCCTGTTTCGCAGCGGCGAGCCGTTCGAGGCGGTGTACGCGATCCGCTCCGGTTTCTTCAAGACGCGCCTGTCGTCGGCGGCCGGGCAGGAGCAGGTCACAGGCTTTCAGATGGCCGGCGAGGTGCTCGGGCTGGACGGCATCAGCAGCGATGCGCACCAGTGCGATGCAGTTGCGCTCGAGGACTCACAAGTCTGCGTGATTCGATATTCGCAGCTTGAGGCGCTGGCTCGCGAGTTCAGCGACCTGCAGCGCCAGTTCCACAAGGTGATGAGCCGAGAGATCGTCAACGACCACGGCCTGATGCAGCTGCTCGGCAACCGGCGCGCCGAGGCACGGCTCGCCGCCTTCGTGTTGGACCTGACGCGACGCCTGCAGTCGCGCGGCTTTTCGGCGTCGGCGCTGGTGCTGCGCATGACGCGCGAAGAGATCGGCACTTACCTCGGTCTCACCCTGGAGACGGTGAGCCGCTGCTTTTCGAAGCTGCAGAGCGACGGCGTGCTGCAGGTGCGGCGACGCCACGTCAGCGTGCTTGATCAACCAGCTCTCGAACGCATCGTAAGCCGTGCCGACGGCGCGGGCACGCAGCATTCGCTGCGAACGACTTGCGCATGATCAAGGCCGACCCGCGGCGCCGGCGCGAGACTGGATGCAGCCCACAACCCTGGAGTCCGGCATGTACCAAAGAATCCTCGTTCCGGTCGACGGCAGCCCGACTGCAGCGCGCGGTCTGGCCGAAGCGATCAAGCTGGGTCAGCTCACCGGCGCGCAGTTGCGCCTGATTCATGTCGTGGACGAACTGTCGTTCTCCCTCAGTGCCAGCCAGGGTATGACGGTCACCGGTGACGTACTGAACCTGCTGCGCGAAGCCGGCGCCGAGATCCTCGCCCAAGGCGCGGCCAGGGCGGAGGCCGCCGGGCTGGCAGTCGACACGGTCTTGAAGGACAGTTTTGCGGGCCGCGTGAGCGACCTGGTCGTCGCCGAGGCCGTCGTCTGGCCCGCGGACCTGATCGTGCTGGGCACGCACGGGCGCCGCGGCGCTGGCAGGCTGTTCATGGGCAGCGATGCCGAAACCATCGTGCGCAGTGCGCCGGTCCCGGTGCTGCTGCTGCGCGCCACGGCGCCAACGATGCCGGGATAGTCGGTGAAAGCTGATAGGCTAGTGCGTGACCTCCGCCACGCACATCGCCATCGTCGACGACGAACCTGACATC
>JANYBE010000190.1 GCA_025360945.1 Rhizobacter sp.
TGCCATCGTCGAAGCCGCGGTGCGGCGCCTGCGGCCCATCGTGCTGACGGCTGCCGCAGCGGTGCTGGCGATGATCCCGCTGGCGTCAGGACCTAAACCTGGTGCGTCTACCAATTTCGCCACCCGCGCTGGGAATGGGCCGCTATTTGATAAGCCCTAGAGTTTAACCGCTCGCTGGGGAACTCGCGCGCCCCGGCTTCCTGACGCGGAACCAGGCCGCATACATCGCCGGCAGCGACAGCAGCGTGAGCACCGTCGCGACGATCAGACCGCCCATGATGGCCACTGCCATCGGTCCCCAGAACACGCTGCGCGACAGCGGGATCATCGCCAGCACCGCTGCGGCAGCCGTCAGCACGATGGGCCGCAGGCGCCGCACCGCGGCTTCGACGATGGCATCCCAGGCCGGTATACCCTTGGCGCGGTCCTGTTCGATCTGGTCGATCAGGATCACCGAGTTGCGCATGATCATGCCCGCCAGCGCGATCACGCCCAGCAGCGCGACGAAACCGAACGGCCGGTTCAGCAGCAGCAGCGCGCTTGCCACCCCGGCGATGCCCAAGGGCGCAGTGAGGAACACCAGCACCGAGCGGCTGAAGCTGTGTAACTGAAGCATTAGCAGCGTGAACATGATGAACAGCATCAAGGGCGCGCCGGCAGCGATCGAGCCTTGGCCCTTGCTGCTCTCTTCCACCGCACCGGCCACTTCGATGCGGTAGCCCGGCAGCATCTTCGCGCGCACCGGCATGAACAACGGGTCGAGCTGCGCCGTCACCGTCGCGCCTTGCAGACCTTCGATGATGTCGCCCTGCACGGTCGCCGCGTAATCGCGCCCTTCGCGCCACAGCACACCCGGCTCCCAGACGAAGTTGGCCTTTGCGATCTGGCTGAGCGGGATACTGCGGCCTGAAGTCGTCGGCACGTATGCGTTGGCGAGGTCGGTAATGGCATTGCGCTCTTCGAGCGGCTGGCGCAGCACGATGTCCACAAGCTTGTCGCCGTCGCGGTACTGGCCCACCGTCGTGCCGACGTTGATCGTGCGAGCGGCCTGCGCGATCGACTGGCTGGACACGCCGAGCGCTCGCGCCTTGTCCTGGTCCACGTCCAGCCGCAGCACCTTGACCGACTCGTTCCAGTTGTCGTTGATGCCGCGCAGGTTCGAGTTCGTGCGCATGATGGCCTTGACCTCGTCGGCGTAGGCACGCACCTTCGCCGGGTCCGGCCCGACAACGCGGAACTGCACCGGGTACGGCACCGGCGGCCCATTCGGCAAGAGCTTGGCGCGCGCCCGCACTTCCGGGAACTCGCTCGCGAGCAGTTCGGGCAGCTGCTTGCGCACGCGCTCGCGCGCCGCCGGGTCCTTCGGCATCACGACCATCTGGCTCACGTTGCTTTGCGGGAACACCTGGTCGAGCACCAGCACGAAGCGTTCGACGCCGCTACCAACCCAGGTGGTCACGTTGTCCACGCCGTCGAGCCTCATCACGCGCGCTTCCATGCGCTTGGTCACCTCCTCGTTCGCGGCATACGAGGTGCCTTCGGGAAACCACAGGTCGATAAGGATCTCCGGCCGGCTCGAATCCGGGAAGAACTGGTTCTGCACCTTGCCCATCCCGACCAGGCCGAGCACCAGCGTGCCAATCGTCAACGCGATCGTGATCCAGCGATGTTGCACGCACCAGTTCACGGTCGCGCGAAAGCGCGTATAGAACGGCGTGTCGAACAGTTCGTGCGGCTGATCGCCGGCAGCATGCGCTTTGGACTTTAGCAGCAGCACGCCGAGGTAGGGCACGAAGTACACCGACACCAGCCACGAGATCAGCAGCGCCGCGGCGGTGACCGCGAAGATAGCGAACGTGTACTCGCCCACCGTCGATTGCGCCAGGCCGATCGGCAGGAAGCCGACCGCGGTGATCAGCGTGCCGGTGAGCATCGGCATCGCGGTGGCTTCATACGCGAAGGTCGCAGCACGCACCTTGTCGTAGCCCTCCTCGAGCTTGCGCACCATCATCTCGACCGAGATGATCGCGTCGTCGACCAGCAGGCCGAGCGCGATGATCAGCGACCCGAGCGAGATCTTGTGCAGGCCGACACCCCAGTAGTACATCGTGACGAACGTGATCGCCAGCACAAGCGGGATCGTAATGCCCACCACCAGCCCGGGACGCCAATCCAGACGGAACGGCTTGAAGTGCAGGCCCAAGCTGATGAAGCTCACCGCGAGCACGATCACGACCGCCTCGATCAGCGTGCCGACGAACTCGTTGACCGAGCCCGACACGACCTTGGCCTGGTTCTGGAACTGGTGCAACTCGATACCCGCCGGCAGCTCGGCGCGGATCTGGTCGATCGTGACGTTGAGCGCCTTGCCCATCTGGATGATGTCGCCGCCCTTGGCCATCGAGATCCCCAGCGCGATGACCTCGTGACCCTGGTGTCGCACCTTGACCTGCGGTGGGTCGACGTAGGCGCGCTTGATGTCGGCGATGTCGCCGAGCTTGAAGCTCGCACCGCCCGCACGGATCGGCAGCGCGCGCAACTCGTCGACCGAATTGAATTGGCCGGCGACCCGCACCTGCACGTAGTCGGTCGGCGCGGTGATCGCGCCCGCCGATTCGACCGCATTTTGCTGGCCGATCTGGCTCAGCACCTGGTTGAAGTCCAGGCCCATCTGCGCGAGTCGCTTCTGCGAAATCTCGACGAAGAGTTTTTCGTCCTGCGCGCCGAAGATTGCGACCTTGTTGACGTGCTGCACCTTCAGCAGGCGCTGGCGCACGCGGTCGGCCTCGTCCTTCAGTTCCTGATAGGTGAAGCCGTCGGCCGAGAGCGCATAGATCGACCCGTAGACATCGCCAAACTCGTCGTTGAAGTAGGGCCCGATCACGCCGGCCGGCAGCGTCGCGCGCATGTCACCGATCTTCTTGCGAACCGTGTACCAGACCTGCTGCATCTCCTTCGGTGGCGACGAGTCCTTGACCTGAAAGATGATCAGCGCCTCTCCGGGCTTGGAGTAGCTTCGGATCTTGTCGGAGTACGGCACCTCCTGCAACGTGCGCTCGAGCTTGTCGGTCACCTGCTCGGCCACCTGCTGCGCGGTGGCCCCGGGCCAGAACACCCGCAGCGCCATCGCGCGGAAAGTGAACGGCGGGTCTTCGTCCTGCCCGAGCTGGAAGTACGCCGCCGCGCCGAGCAGCATCAGCACGATCAGCAGGTAGCGTGTAAGCGCCGCGTGCTCCAGCGCCCATTTCGAAATGTTGAAGCCCGTGGTCTTGCCGACCGCGTGTGCCGCGTCCGCAGACGTGCTCACGACAGGCTCGCTCACTTCACACCGACGGGCGTGCCGCTCGCGGCAATCGCCGCGGACGTCGGCGTTGCGCCCGGGTCGACATAGAACTTCACCTTCTGCCCCGGGCTCAGCGCATGCACGCCTGCTGTCACGATGACCTCACCTGGCGCGAGACCCGCGCTGACGACAGCATCGTTGCCGTCGGCGCCGGCCAGCGTCACGAGCTGCGAGTTGACCGTCATGGCGCCACGATCCACCACCCACACGGCGCTCTTGCCTTGTACTTCGCGCAGCGCCGACAGGGGCAGCTTTGTCACGCCGGCGGTCTGCGGCAAGTCCATTACGACGGTCGCGGTCTGGCCCAGCCGTATGCCGCTGGCGCTGCCGATGTCGGCCTTGATCAAAAATGTGCGCGTGACCGGATCCGCTGCGGCCGAGATTTCGCGGATCGTCGCGGGTAGCGTCGGCGCGTCGGTGCCCCACAGCCGCACCTTGAAGCGGCCCGGCTGCGCGGCCATCGCCTTGGCCAGGCTCACCTTGTCTTCCGGCACCGAGAACACCACGTCGCGCGCGCCGTCGTGCGCCAGGCGCAGCACCGGCGTGCCGGCCGCTACGACCATTCCGGGTTCGACGTCCACACCGGTGATCACGCCGCTCGCGTCGGCCAGCAGCGCGGCGTAGCTCGCCTGGTTGCCCTGGACACTGGACTGAGCTTTGGCCTGATCCAGCTGCGCACGCGCCGTCTTCAGCGCCATGTCGCGCCGATCGAGTTCGGCCGGGCCGATGAAGCCCTGGTCGTGAAGATCCTTGTAGCGCTTGAAGTCGGCCGCGTTCTGGTCGTAGCTGGCTTGCGCCATCGCGACCGTGGCGCGCGCCGCATCCTGCCCCAGGCGCAAGTCTTGCGGGTCGAGCTGCGCGAGTAGCTGACCGGCCTTGACTGTGTCGCCGATATCGACCCCGCGCTTGAGCATCTTTCCGCCTACACGGAAACTCAAGCGCGACTCGGTGCGCGCCTTGACCTCACCCGCGTACTCGTAGGCGCCTCCGGCAGTCTGCGGCGAGATGGTGAGGGTCCGCACCGCACGCACCGGATCTGGAGCGGTTTCGGTCTTGGAGCACGCCGCCAGCGCGGCGACACCGGCCAGAGCAATGATCAGCGCGTAGCGCATGGAAATCCTTCTGGAAAGTCTAAATGACTGACTGGTCAGTAATATATTCGGCACGGCTACTCATGTCAAACCCTGAGAGCGCGATGCGTCACGCACAACGTGGACAATCGCGGCCGTGAGCGTCAATCACTACGAGAACTTCCCTGTCGCGTCGATCCTGTGCCCGCCTGCCCTGCGCCCGGCCGTGGCCGCGATCTACCACTTCGCACGGACCGCGGACGACATTGCCGACGAAGGCGATGCGACACCAACCGAGCGCCTTACCGATCTGGCCGCGTACAGTGCCGACCTGCGTGCCGTGAGCAAAGGCGCCGCCGTGTCGGCCCGCTGGCCTCATGTCTTCGAGCCGCTGCAAGCACTGATTCGCGAACGCGCAGTGCCCGTGCCCTTGCTCGCCGATCTGCTCAGTGCCTTCGAACAGGACGTAACGAAGCACAGCTACGCAGATCGCGCCGAGCTGCTCGACTACTGCCGCCGCTCGGCCAACCCGGTCGGGCGCTTGCTGCTGCATCTTTACGGCGTGACGGACGCGCAGGCGCTGCGTCAATCCGACGCGATCTGCAGCGCGCTTCAGCTCGCCAACTTCTGGCAGGACTTGGGCTTGGACACGCGTCGCGGCCGTCAGTACATCCCGACCACGGATCGCGATCAAGACGCAGGCAACACGCCGGCCCAGGTCGCCGAAGTGAGCGCCTGGGCGCGTGAACTGATGCTGTCGGGCGCGCCGCTCGTGCACGTCGTCCCCGGCCGGGCAGGCTGGGAGTTGCGGCTTGTCGTGCAAGGCGGGCTGCGCATTCTTGACAAGATCGCGGCCCTTGGCTTCGACACACGCCACACCCGTCCGAAACTCGGCGCAATGGATGCCCCGCTGCTGCTGTGGCGCGCGCTGTGGATGCGACCCACGGCCGCGCTAGTGGCGCGGGAGGACGCATGACACCCGAGCGGTACGTGCAGGACAAGACCGCGCAAAGCGGGTCGAGTTTCTACTACGCCTTCCTGTTCCTGCCGCCACCACGCCGTGCCGCAATCACCGCGTTCTACGCGTTCTGCCGCGAAGTCGACGACGTGGTCGACGAGGTCAGCGACCCAGGCGTGGCGGCAACAAAGCTGGCGTGGTGGCGCAAGGAAGTCGTCACTGCGTTCGTCGGCCAGCCCAGCCATCCGGTAACGAAGGCCTTGATGCCGCACGCCGCCGCCTACGACATCCGTGCCGAACACCTCCTGGCAGTGATCGACGGTTGCCAGATGGACCTGGATCAATCACGCTACCTCGATTACGCCGGCCTCGCGCACTACTGCCATCTTGTAGCCGGTGTCGTCGGCGAAGTCGCCTCCAGCATCTTCGGACGCACCGAAGTGCAGACCACCGCCTACGCGCACAAGCTGGGGCTGGCGATGCAGCTCACCAACATCATCCGCGACGTTGGCGACGACGCACGGCGGGGTCGCATCTACCTCCCGGTGTCCGAGCTGAAGCAGTTCGACGTGAAAGCGCAGGAGATCCTGAACCGCGGCTACAGCGAGCGCTTCACCGCGCTGATGAAGTTCCAGGCCGAGCGCGCGCACCGCAGCTACGACGAAGCCTTCGCGCTGCTACCGACCGCCGATCAGCGCGCGCAGAAGCCCGGCGTGATGATGGCCAACATCTACCGCACGCTGCTGCGCGAGATCGAAGCCGACAATTTCCAGGTGCTGCACCAGCGCACGTCGCTGACGCCGCTGCGCAAGCTGTGGATCGCGATGCGCACCAACTGGCGCGGGCGCTAAGCGTGCCAGGCCGCACGGTCGCGGTGGTCGGAGGCGGCTGGGCCGGTCTGGCCGCGGCCGTCCAGGCGACGCGGCTCGAGCATCAGGTCACGCTGTTCGAAATGGCGCCACAACTCGGCGGCCGAGCGCGCGGTGTCGAGGTCGATGGCCTGCTGCTAGACAACGGCCAGCACATCCTGATCGGTGCGTACACGGCAACGCTCGAACTGATGCGCACGGTCGGTGTCGACGTTGACACCGCGCTGTTGCGCACACCGCTGCGCTTGACGAGCCCGGACGGTTCAGGGCTGCGGCTCGAGGCCGGCTCACCGATCGTCGCGTTCGCGCGCGCAGTGCTCGGGCAGCGCGAGTGGACGATCAGCGAACGGGTCGCGCTGCTCGCCGCCGCGACCGGCTGGGCGCTGCGCCGCTTTCGCTGTGACGACGCGCTCACGGTGGCCGAACTCACGGCGCGCCTGCCACAAGCAATCCGCGATCAGCTCGTTGATCCGCTGTGCATCGCTGCGCTGAACACACCCGCTGCCGAGGCGAGCGCGCGCGTGTTCCTGCGAGTGTTGAAAGACGCCCTCTTTTCCGGCCCCGGCTCGGCCGATCTGCTGCTGCCGCGCGTGAGCCTGAGCGCGCTGTTGCCCGAGCCTGCACGAAGCGCGCTCGCGGGCGTGCAAGTGCGCCTGCAAACGCGCGTCGTGTCACTGCGTGCGCACAATGATGGCTGGCTGGTCGATGGCGAGCCCTTCGATCGCGTTGTGCTCGCGGCCACGCCGACAGAGTCCGCGCGCCTCGCCGCAGACATTACGCCGGCGTGGGCCCGGGATGTAGCCGCGCTGCGCTATGAGCCCATCGTGACGGTGTACCTGCAAAGCGAGGGCGCGCATCTGCCTGAACCGATGCTTGCCCTGCGCACCAACGCACGTTCGCCCGCGCAATTCGTGTTTGACCGCGGTCAGCTCGGCGGACCTCAAGGCCTCCTTGCGTTCGTCGTCAGCGGCGCGCAAGCGTGGGTCGATCAAGGCCTGGATGCGACAAGCCAGGCCACGCTGGCACAAGCCCGCGCGGCGCTGGGCATGCACCTGCGCAAGCCGCTGCGTGTGGTGCACACGATCGCGGAGAAGCGTGCGACCTTCCGTTGCATACCCGGCCTGCGACGACCCTCGGCATTGGTCGCACCAGGCCTGCTGGCCGCTGGCGACCACATCGACGGCCCGTACCCCGCCACGCTCGAAGGCGCGGTGCGCGCTGGCATACAAGCAGCTGCGCTGCTGTAGTCACTCTCGGATCACGCCTCGAGTTTTCGCCATACAAAACTCGTTCGAGTTCTGTGACAATCACGGCCATGGCAAAGAGCGAGCAAAAGACACCGACGATTCAGGTGCTGGAGCGCGCGTTTGGCCTGCTCGACGTGTTGGCTTCCTACCCCGATCCAGTGTCGCTGAAGCAAATCAGCGAGCAGACTGGGCTGCACCCATCGACGGCCCACCGCATCCTGAACGACCTGACGATCGGGCGTTTCGTCGATCGTCCCGAGGCGGGCAGCTATCGCCTCGGCATGCGACTCCTGGAGCTTGGCAACCTCGTGAAGGCGCGAATCGACGTGCGCGAGGCTGCGCTCGGTCCGATGCGCGAGCTGCACAAACTCACGCATCAACCGGTGAACCTGTCGATGCGCCAGGGCGACGAGATCGTCTACATCGAACGCACCTACAGCGAACGCTCAGGCATGCAGGTCGTGCGCGCGATCGGCGGCCGCGCGCCCTTGCACCTCACGTCGGTCGGCAAGCTGTTTCTCGCCCATGATGATGTGCAGCGCGTGCGTGCCTATGCCACCCGCACCGGTCTGGCCGGCCACACGAAGAACAGCATCACCGATCTGACTCAGCTCGAGCGCGAGCTGGCGCGTGTGAACCAGTACGGCACGGCGCGCGACGATGAAGAGCTGGAACTCGGGGTACGCTGCATGGCCGCAAGCATTCTGGACGATCAGGGCAAGCTTGTGGCCGGGCTGTCGATCTCGGCACCGGCGGATCGGCTCGAGGACAGCTGGCTAGAGCGGCTCAAGGAAACCGCGGCGCAGATATCGGCGGCACTCGGCCACCGACGCTGAATCGTCTTACGACGCGACCTTGACCAGGTCGACCGCGACCGGCGCGTGCACCGGCAGCGCGCTGACCCAGCGGCGTACACGTTCGGCGTCCCCGATGCGCGAATACTTGCCGGCCGAGTCGAGGAACACCATCGTCAGCTTGCGACCGGCCATTTTCGCCTGCATTACGAGGCAACGGCCGGCTTCGTTGATGAAGCCGGTCTTTTGCAGCACGATGTCCCATGCCGGGCTGCGCACCAGCGCATTCGTCGTGCGGAACTGCGTTGGGCGTTTGCCCACTTCGACCTGGTATTCGGGCGAGGTTGAGAATTCGCGAATGATCGCGTGCTCTTGCGCCGCCTGCACCAGTGTGGCCAGATCGCGCGCGCTTGACTGGTTGCGGCTGGACAGGCCGGTCGGCTCGACGTAGTGCGTGTCGTGCATGCCGAGTTCGAGTGCCTTGTTGTTCATCGCCGCAACGAAGGCCTCCAGGCCACCCGGGTACGAGCGCCCGAGCGCATGCGCGGCCCGGTTCTCGGACGACATCAGCGCAAGGTGCAGCATTTCTTCACGGCTCAGGGTGGTGCCGACTTTAAGACGCGAGCGGCTGCCCTTCTCGGTATCAATGTCGTCGTCGCTGACGGTGATGGACTCATTCAACGGCTGGTTGGCTTCGGTGACGACGACGGCCGTCATCAGCTTGGTCAGCGAGGCGATCGGAAGCACCGCTTGCGAGTTCTTGCTGAACAGCACTTCATTGGTGTCGGAATCGAGCACCAGCGCAACGCTGGACTTCAGATCGAGCGAATCGGCGGTGTTGTGCAGACCGTAGAGCTGGCCGAACGACGGCCGTGCCGGTTCGACACGCACGACCGAGGCGACCTGCTTGACACGACGACCGCTGCGCACCACCACGGCGGTTCGGTTCGATTTGCTCGCACGCGCGCTGTGCGCACGCACCTTGCCGGTACGCGCCGTCGGGGCCGTGGCGTCGGCCGGCGCCTTCTGTTCGAGCGTCGCGGCGTCCGCGCCTGCCGGCAGCAACAGGGCCGAAGCGGCGAGCAGCGCCATCAGTCCGGTTAGTTTCAATTTGTCAATGAATGCCACATCAGTCCCTTTACGCTCGCTCGCACGAGTGTATTCGAAAGAAAAAAAGCGCGCAAGATCAGAAACTTACGCGCTTTTCCTCAAGTTGGGACTTGAAGTGCTCTGGATGTGCAAAAAGTCTCAACCTTGGGCAGCGACGCGTTCGATCTTGCTGTGCAGCTTGTTTAACGCAGACAGATACGCCTTGGCTGACGCCACAACGATGTCCGGATCCGCGCCCACACCATTGACGACCCGGCCCCCGTGTTGCAGCCGCACCGTCACTTCGCCCTGGGATTCTGTGCTTCCTGACGTGATGGCATTGACCGAATAGAGCAGCATTTCGGCGCCAGTTTGGAGCCGTGATTCGATCGCTTTCAGACTCGCGTCGACCGGCCCATTGCCGTAGCTCTCGGCGTGGTGCTCCGCATCGCCGGCCGCGAAGGCGACACTCGCGTGCGGCCGCTCGCCCATCTCGGAATGTTGCGACAGCGCGAGCAGCCGGTAGTGCTCGGGTTCGGCGTGGCTGCTCTCGTCCATCATCAACGCAACGATGTCTTCGTCAAAGATGTCGCTCTTGCGATCGGCAAGCTCCTTGAAGCGGGCGAAGCCGGCGTTGATCTCGGCCTCGCTTTCCATCTCGATGCCGAGTTCCTTTAGGCGCTGCTTGAACGCATTGCGGCCCGACAGCTTGCCCAGCACGATCTTGTTCGCGGCCCAGCCCACGTCTTCGGCGCGCATAATCTCGTAGGTGTCGCGCGCCTTCAGCACGCCGTCCTGGTGGATGCCCGAGGCGTGCGCGAAAGCGTTGGCACCGACCACCGCCTTGTTCGGCTGCACGACAAAGCCGGTCGTCTGCGCGACGAGTCGCGAGGCCGGCACAATCTGGGTCGCGTCGATGCCGAGCTCGAGCCCGAAGTAGTCGCGGCGCGTCTTCACCGCCATCACCACTTCTTCGAGCGAGCAGTTGCCGGCGCGCTCACCGAGGCCGTTAATCGTGCATTCGACCTGGCGCGCGCCGCCGATCATTACGCCGGCGAGCGAGTTCGCCACGGCCATTCCCCGGTCGTTGTGGCAATGCACCGACCAGACCGCCTTGTCGGAATTCGGGATGCGGGTGCGCAGGTCGAGCAGGAACCTGCCGTAAAGCTCGGGAATCGCGTAGCCGACCGTGTCGGGCACGTTGATCGTGGTCGCGCCCTCGTTGATCACGGCTTCGAGCACACGGCAGAGAAAGTCGGGATCGGAGCGGTAGCCGTCCTCGGGCGAGAACTCCACATCCCCAGACAGGTTGCGCGCGAAGCGCGTCGACAGCTTGGCCTGCTCGAACACCTGCTCCGGCGTCATGCGCAGCTTTTTCTCCATGTGCAGAGCGCTGGTCGCGAGGAATAGGTGGATGCGCGTCGAGCCGCCGCCGGCCAACGCCTCGGCTGCGCGCGAAATGTCGCGGTCGTTGGCACGCGCGAGCGAGCAGATCGTGCATTCCTTGATCGCATGCGCGATCGCCTTTACGCATTCGAAGTCGCCGTTCGACGAGGCCGCGAACCCTGCCTCGATGACGTCCACCTTAAGGCGTTCGAGCTGGCGCGCGATGCGCAGCTTCTCGTCCTTGGTCATCGAGGCGCCGGGCGACTGTTCGCCGTCGCGCAAGGTGGTGTCGAAGATGATCAGCTTGTCGGCCATGAGGTGCTCCAGGTGAATTCTTGAAATCTTAGGCGACGCGGGCGTGGTGGTCGGTCGCGATCGAGAGGACTTGTGCGCGGTTCATCGCCGAGGCGATCGCCTTCAACGAGGCCGAGACAATGTTGGTGTCGATACCGACACCGAAGCGTGTCTGCCCACCCGCTCCGACCTGGCCAATGCGCAGTTCGAGATACGCCACCGCGCGCGCATCGGCGCCGCTGCCGATCGCGTGCTCGTGGTAGTCAAGCACACGAATGCCCGTGCCGGTCTGCTGCGCCAAGCCTTCGACAAACGCATCGATCGGGCCAGTGCCGGTGCCGTCGACGCGCAGCGCACAGCGAGCGATCATCACATCGGCATTCAGGCGCACTGTGCCGCCAGGTTGCTCGGTAATCGACGGATGAGCCACCTGCACACGTGCCGCATCGGCAATCGCGTACTCATGCTCAAAGATGCGCCAGATGTCGGCGGCCACAAGCTCCTTGCCCTGGTCATCCATTACCGCTTGCACGACCTGACTGAACTCGATCTGCAGGCGCCGCGGCAGCTCCAGTCCGTATTCGCTCTCGAGCAAATAGGCAATGCCACCCTTGCCAGACTGGCTGTTGACGCGGATCACCGCGTCGTAGCCGCGGCCCAGATCCTTCGGGTCGATGGGCAGGTAGGGCATGTCCCACACATCGCCGTCCTTGCGCGCCGCGAAGGCCTTACGGATCGCGTCCTGGTGCGAACCCGAGAACGAGGTGTAGACCAGATCGCCCACATACGGATGGCGCGGGTGAACCGGCAATTGATTGCAATGCTCGACGCAGCGGCGCACTTCGTCGATGTCCGAGAAATCGAGACCCGGAGCGACGCCTTGCGTGTAAAGGTTCAGCGCAATGTTGACGAGATCCACATTGCCGGTGCGCTCGCCATTGCCGAACAGGCAGCCTTCGATCCGATCCGCGCCCGCCATCAGCGCGAACTCGCCCGCTGCCGTGCCGGTGCCGCGGTCGTTATGCGGGTGCACCGAGAGCACGATGCCGTCGCGACGCGTGAGATTGCGGTGCATCCACTCGATCATGTCGGCGAAGATGTTCGGTGTCGAGTGCTCCACCGTCGACGGCAGATTGACGATGCACTTGCGCTCCGGCGTGGCTTGCCAGACCTCGGTCACCGCATCGACCACGCGCTTGCTGAACGCGAGCTCGGTGCCCGAAAACATCTCGGGCGAATACTCGAAGCGCCATTCGGTCCCGGGCTGGCGCTCGGCGCATTCCCTGATCATTCGCGCATGCGTCGTCGCCAGCTCGACGATGCCGTCCTCGTCCATTCCCAGCACCACGCGGCGCATCACCGGCGCAACCGCGTTGTACATGTGCACGATCGCGCGTTTGGCGCCGATCAGCGACTCGAAGGTGCGCGTGATCAGCTCCGGTCGCGCCTGCGTCAGCACTTGGATCGTCACGTCGTCCGGGATCCGTTCTTGGGCTATCAGAAGGCGCAGAAAATCGAACTCGGTCTGCGAGGCCGACGGGAAGCCGACCTCGATCTCCTTGAAGCCGATCTGCACGAGCATCTCGAACATGCGCAGCTTGCGTTGCGGGTCCATCGGCTCGATCAGGGCCTGGTTGCCATCGCGCAGATCGGTGCTCAGCCAGATGGGGGCTTGCGTCAGCACGGCGTCGGGCCAGCTGCGGTCGCTCAACGGGATCGGCGCGAAGGCGCGGTACTTTTGCTGCGG
>JANYBE010000223.1 GCA_025360945.1 Rhizobacter sp.
CGAGCAGGGCTGGCCGGTGCGGATCGTCACACCGGGGGCGCCGGTGCCGATGTGCTCCTCGCCGATGTTGACGCCGATGCGCCGCGCCAGCGGCAGCAGCACCTCTGTATGGTTGGCAGCCGACTGCGTGGCGTGCACTACCACGCCTTGAGCGTCGGTCAGGATCGCGGTGCAGGACGTGCCGGCGAGCGTGTGTTCGAGTTGTGCGAGATCGTCTGCGGCCGCGTGCAGCATCAACTGGCTGCGAGCCAGCGCGGTGTGGATGCGGCTCGGCGTGACCGGGTCGAACGCGATGCGCTCGGACGGATCGCGGTGCGCCTGGACGCAGCGCGACCACGACTGGATCACGCCTTCGCTGACCAGGCCCGAGGGCCGCGTGCCTTCATCGAAGTAGCGCTGCCGCGCCAGCGCCAGGCGCTGCTGCGGTGTCGAGAAGAAAGGTTGCGAGGGCAGGGGCGTGCGTTGGGGTGTGTTTTGCATGGCAGCGTGAAATCTGTACCGGATCGGGCCGGGCCGCCTCTAGGGAAACCCTGATGAACACCTGCCCGAGAACCGAGTCGACGGGCGCCGTTGCGGCGCGACTTGTCATGACTCGAATCAGCATTCGCCCCGTATTCGCCCCGTATCGCCCCGGGAAAATACCTTGTTGTTGCTCGGGGAAGCATCCGCAATCCTGCGGCCCGCGGCCCGCGGCCTGCATCGGTGGTGCGATCCGGCTTGCGTCGCACGCGCCTGCCGAGGCGCGCCAACCAAACGCCCGCACGAGGCGAGGTCGTTCGATCCGATGACCGGACTGGTCTATAGGGCTTTCCAGCGCACGGCCCAGGTCGCCAAGGGCGCGAACGCGTCGACCAGCTCCGAGCCGAGCCGGGTCAGCGCGTAGCCACCGTCGCCGCGTTGCACGAGGCCGGCCGCGCGCAGTTCGGCGAGCCGCTGATTCAGGACCGAGGGCGATACCTCGTCGCAGCGGCCCTGCAGCTCGCGAAAAGTCAGCGCGCCGAAGCTCAGCTCCCAGAGCACGCGCAGCATCCAGCGACGTTGCAGCAAATCCATCGTCTCGTTGATCGCTTGCTTGGCAGAGGCGGCGGCCGATGTCGGAGCGTTCATGTGTGAATGCTATCAAATCAGTAGCGACGTCGTACGTTTTGTGGCATGCTACGAATTCAGAAGCAAATGGAATCACGCATGAATCGCATCGAACCGGTGCAGGCGCCTTTGGGACCCGACATCCAGGCTGCCTTGGACGGCATCACGCCGACAGGGAAAACGCCGCTGCTGCTGTTCCGCACGATCGCGGTGTCGCGTCGCATCTACGAACGCTTTCGCGCCGGCGGCCTGCTCGACCGCGGTGCACTCTCGCTGCGCCAGCGCGAGATCGTCATCCTGCGCATTTGCGGGCTGCACCGCTGCGAGTACGAGTGGGGTGTTCACGTCACTGTGTTCGGGAAGAAGGCCGAGTTCACTGCGGAACAGATTTCTGCCACGATCGACGGGCAGGCAACGGGTTGGAACCCCGACGAGGTCGCGCTGCTCGCCGCCTGCGAGGAACTCGATTGCACGACGCGCCTGGAAGACGACACCTGGGCGCGTCTGCGCACTTACTTCGATGCGCAACAGGTTCTGGAGATGATCGCCCTCGCAGGCTTCTACCGAACCGTGTGCCTCTACGCGAATGGGTTGCGGCTGCCGCTCGAGCCGTTCGCTGCCCGGTTCAGCCAGTGCCGAGCACCGCCGCCGGACCAGGCAACCAGCGCCACTGACCTGGCTTGAGATCCTCGGGCAACGCGAGGATGCCGTAGCGGCTTCGGTGCAGCACCTGCACCGTGTTGCCGGTGGCCGCGACCATGCGCTTGACCTGGTGGTACTTGCCTTCGAGCAGCGTCATGCGCAGCGCGTGCTCGGCGGTGCGTTCGCAAGCGGCGGCGCGCACCGGCAGCGGGTCGTCGTGCAGCACGACGCCATTGCGCAACTCGTCGAGCTGAGCGTCGGTCACCGGGTCAGTGGTCTGGATCTCGTAGACCTTGGGCACATGTTTCTTCGGCGACGTGAGACGGTGGATGAGCGCGCCGTCGTCGGTCATCAACAGCAGGCCGGTCGTATCTTCGTCGAGCCGGCCAACCGGCTGCAGGCCGCGCACGCGCAGTGGCGGCGGCAGCAGGCTCATCACACTCGGGTGATGCTTGGGCTTTTGCGAGCACTCGAAGCCGGGGGGCTTGTGCAGCAGCACCAGCGCCTTCGCGTGGTATGGCCACGGCTCGCCGCGCACGCTGAACACCAGGCCCTCGGGGTGTACTTCGAACCACGGGTCGTCGTGAACCGAACCATCGATGCCAACGTGGCCCGACAGGATCAGGCCCTCGCATTCGCGGCGGGCGCCGAAGCCTTGGGAGAACAGCACTTGAGAGAGCTTCATCGCATTCATTTCCACGCGAACTCGGGCTGCTCGAAGTGCGCGACGCGCGTCGCACGGCCCTCGACGCAGAGTTCGCGAAACTGGTACAGCACGGCCGCGGTCGGTGCGGCGATCCAGTGGTTGCCGACCGGCATGCGCAGCACCGGACGCGTCGGATCGACGCTCGCTTCGAGCATCGGGGCGTCGGAGCGCAGGAACTCGTCAACCGGAATGCGGTGGATGCTCTGCACCTCGGCCGGGTTCGGCACGATCCCGCGTGCGGCGCCAGCCCACACGACGACCGGCGTGATCACGAAGCCCGAGCGCGTCACGTAGTCGTCGAGACGGCCGAGCACGGACTGCGCACCGAGCACGAGATTGACTTCTTCGGCGAGCTCGCGCAGGGCTGCCTGCTCGGGCGTTTCACCCGCCTCGATTCGGCCGCCCGGCAGTGCCCATTGACCGGCGTGGTCGCGCAATTGCTCGGAGCGGCGCGTCAGGATCAGCGCCGCGCGTTCGCTCCACGCCGCGTGCTGCGGCAGGCCGGGCAGCGCGGCACCGAAGCCCTCTTCGGTCACCGCCACCGCCACGGCGGCGGCGCGGCGAGCGTGATCGCCCACCGCGCGTACCTCAAAGCCGCGCAGGCGCTCCTGGATGCGCTCGCGCAGCAACGCCTTACTTGGCCATCGCCTTGTCGGTCACCGCATGCGTCCACGCCGCGGCGCCCGGGTCCTTCTTGATCACCGGATCGCTGCCGCCGGCCAGCAGCACCTTGACCGTGCGCGCGTAGGCGGCCGGGTCGAGCACGCCCATCTTCGGTGTGCCTGACGTGGTGATCAGCTTGGCCACGTTCTCGAGCTGGCGCTTCTGCACCGCGGCGGTCGAGCCGCCGGATGTGTCGGCGCCGAGCACGATCTTGACCGCTTCGTCCTGGTTCTTGATCGCGTACTCCCAGCCCTTGATCGAGGCCTTCACGAACTTGGCGATCTTGGCGACGTAGGCGGCATCCTTCAGGTCGGGCTCGCGCGCGTAGAGGCCGTCCTCGAGCGTGGCGACGCCTTCCTTCTCATAGGGGAAGGTGATCAGGTCGCTCGGCTTGACGCCGGCGTCGATCACCTGCCAGTACTCGTTGTAGATCATGGTCGAGATGCACGCCGCCTGGTTCTGCAGCAGCGGGTCGACGTTGAAGCCCTGCTTGAGCACCTTCACGTCGGGGTTGGCGCCGCTGGTCTTCAGGCCCAGCGTGCCCATCCAGCTCAGAAACGGGTACTCGTTGCCGCCGAACCAGACGCCCAGTGTCTTGCCCTTGAAGTCCTTCGAGGTGGTCACGCCGCTGGCCTTCTTGCAGGTCAGCATCATCCCGGAGCGGTTGAAGATCTGCGC
>JANYBE010000232.1 GCA_025360945.1 Rhizobacter sp.
AAGCCGCCGCACACGCCGAGCACGTGCTTGCCGGCGCCAGCGTGCCGTGCGATCGCGACGTCTAGACCCTGAGCACGCAGCCACGCGAGATCGCTGCTCGTGTGCTTAGAGCCTGGCAGCACGACCCAGTTGGCACCATCGAGTTCGACCGGCGTGCGCACCCAGCGCAAACGCACGTTGGGCACACCGCGCAAAGACTGAAACTCGTCGAGGTTGCTGATGCGCGGATACGCGACGACCGCGATTACACAGTCGCCCGCAGCCTCACCGTGCATGTCGTCGAACACGCCGTCCTCCTCGGGCAGCCCGTGTCCGCGCCACATCGGCAGCACCGCGACGGTGGGCACACCCGTGAGCGAGCGCAACTGCTCGGGACCGGGCGCGAGCAGGCCGGCGTCGCCGCGAAAGCGGTTCAGCACGAACCCGCGGATCAGCGCGCGTTGCGCTTCGGGCAGCAGCTGGTGCGTGCCGAACAGATGCGCGAACGCACCGCCGCGGTCGATATCGGTGACCAGCAGGCAGGCGGCACGTGCCTCGAGCGCGCTGCGCATGTTGGCGTAGTCGTTCGCGTACAGATTGATCTCGGCCGGCGAGCCCGCGCCCTCGAGCACGACCACGTCGTTCTCGGCCTGCAGCGCGTGCAGCGCGTCGCGCGCGAACGGCCAGAGCCGCTCACTGCGTTCGCGCCACGGCACGGCCGCGAGCTCGGCGTGCACGCGGCCCATCACGACGACCTGGCTCGCGTTGTCGCGTTCGGGCTTGAGCAGCACCGGGTTCATGCGCACCTCGGGCACGGCACGCGCGGCCAGCGCCTGGAAATACTGCGCGCTGCCGATCTCGCCTGGCTCGCCGCCCGAACCGACCACAACGCGCGCGTTGTTGCTCATGTTCTGCGCCTTGAACGGCGCGACCTTCAGACCCTGGCGCGTGTACCAGCGGCACAGCGCGGTCGCGAGCCAGCTCTTGCCGGCGTTGCTGGTGGTGCCCAGCACCATTACGGCGCGCGCGCTCATGCGGCCCGGACCCTCCAAGCCACAGTGACGAGCACGACCGCGACGCTGGCCACGCGACCCGCCACCACCAGCGCACGCTTCACATGCCTGGCCTGCGGCGATGGCGCTCCACCATTGAGCATGTACACGCCCGGCTTGCGCAAACGCACGCCAAGCCGAAGCGCCATCGCGCCCATCGCCCACCCACCATTCGGCGACGGCGTCTGGCCCGCCTGCTCGATCAAACGCAGCGTTGGCATCAGCATCAACGCGGTGAGCCGTGAGGGTATCCACGAGAGCACGTCATCGGCGCGCGCGCTCCACTTGCCGGCCCACTCCCACGCGCCGCGGTAGCCCCACATCGCGTCTAACGTGTTCGCAAAGCGATAGACCGCCGCGCCCGGCAGGCCGAACACTGCATACCAGAACAGCGGTGCGACCAGCGAGTCGTTGAGGTTCTCGGCGATGCTCTCGATCGCGGTCTCGCGGATCAGATCGGCGTCGAGCACGCGTACGTCGCGGCTCACGAGCCGGGCCAGCCGGATGCGCGCCGCGTCCACGTTCTGGCCCAGCGCCGCCTCGACCGCGGTCGCCTCGTCGCGCAGCATGCGCCACGCGAATGTCGGCTTCAGCAGCACTGCCAGTACCGGAACCGCGAACCAGGGCGACACGCCGATCAACGCCGCCTGCGCTTCCCATGCAAGCCATGCCGCTACAGCGGCCCCGATAAGCCACGCGACAGCACCGCCAACAAAGGCCGGCGCGGGGCTCAAGGCGCGCAGCCCGCGACCCACCGGCTCAAGCGCGTTCCCGAGCCACGCCACCGGGTGCCACGCATCGCGCGGCTCGCCGAAGCGAGCGTCGAGCGCCCACGCGAGCGGCACGGCCAGTGCCAGGGTCAGCGCAGCCGGCCAGCGCATCGTCTTCAGTCCTCGATCCCGCGCTGCGCCGGCACGCCGGCTTGGAAGTAGTGCTTGTGCAGCGTCATCTCGGTGACGGTGTCAGCCGCATCCATCAACTCTTGCGGCGCGCCGCGGCCGGTGAGCACGACGCTCACATTCGCCGGCCGTTCACGCAGACAAGCCAGCACCTCGTCCAGCGGCAGCCGGCCGTAGCGAAGCGGGTACATCACCTCGTCAAGCACGACGAGAAAGTGCACGCCGGCGCGGATCGTCGCCGCGGCGCGTACCCAGCCGTCTTGCGCGAGTTGCGCCCAGTGCTCGAGGTCGCGGCTCTTCCAGCTGAAGCCGTCACCCAGGCCTTCGATCGGCACACCGAGCCGATCGAACACGCGGTGTTCACGCGAGCGCGCCGACGGAACTTTCATGAACTGATAGATCTTCATCGCCTTGCCGCGGCCGTGGGCTCGAAGCGCGAGACCGAACGCGGCCATGCCCTTGCCCTTGCCCTTGCCCTTGCCCTTGCCCTTGCCGTCGCACGTGTGCACGAACACAAGTCCGCGGCGCTCGCCGGGGTGGCCTTTTTGCTGCAGGCGTCGACGGTGGGTGCGTCGATGTCCATCAGATCGTCTCCAGTTGAGGCACGGTGATCCAGTGCTCGCCTATGCGCACGATGCGGATCGCGCCGCCAAATACCTCGACGAACGCGGAATGCAGCGCTGGCTCGTCGCGCGAACCTTCGGCCACGATGCGCCCGCGATCCATCACGACGAGCCGATCGGCCATCAGCGCGAGCGACGAATCGTGCAGCACGCTGACCACCGTGCGGCCGCGCTGCGCCTCGCGCTGCAGCAGCTGCACCAGCGCGACCTGATGAGGCGGATCGAGGTGGGTCGTGGGCTCGTCGAGCAAAAGGATTGGCGCGGTCACCGCCAGCGCGCGCGCCAGCAGCACGCGCTGACGCTCGCCGCCCGAGAGTTCGTGCAGGCGGCGTTCCTGCCAGGCGGCGCATTCGGTCTCGCGCATCGCCTGCTCGACGGCAGCGTCGTCTTCGAGGCGCGGCGCGGTGAACAGGCCGAGGTGCGGCAAGCGCCCGAGGTGCACGACCTCGCGCACCGTCAACTCGCCGCTCGCCTCCGACTGCTGCGCCAGCCAGGCGATCTGCGTGCCGCGCGCGCGCGCGGGCCACTCGGCGAGCGCGCGCGCGTTCAGTGAGACCGTGCCGGCATCGGGCGCTTGCAGACCGGCGAGCACGCGCAGCAGCGTCGACTTGCCGGCGCCGTTCGGGCCTACGATGGCCGTCCAGCCGGGCACGGGTGCAAAGCTGACCTCGCTCAGCGCGAGCGTCGCACCAAGCCGCACGCTGACGCCTTTCGCGTGAAGCACAGACGCCGTCATGCGACCCTCCGCCGGTGCAGTAGCCACAACAGATAGCCGCCACCGAGCAGCGCGGTGAGCACGCCGACCGGCACCTCCTGCGGCGCGATCAGGCTGCGCGCGAGCACATCGGCGCTGAGCAGCAGCGTACCGCCGACACCGGCGCTCGCCAGCAGCGTGTAGCCGTGCGGCGCGGGCGCGAAGCGGCGCACCAAGTGCGGTGCGACCAGGCCGACGAACGCGACGAGACCGGCCTGCGAGACCGCCAGGCCGGTCGCCAGCGCGAGCGTCGCCACCAGCGCGACGCGTACGCGCGGCAGATCGAGGCCGAGGCTGCGCGCACTGTCCTCGCCCAGCGTCAACGCGTCGAGCGCGCGCGACCAGCGCCAGCTCAGCGGTGCGCACACCAGCAAGCCCAGACCCAATGCCATGCAGCTGCCCCAACCCAGGAAGCCTGTGCTGCCGAGCATGAACACCTGCTTTCCGCGCAGCGCATCCGGCGCGGCCGTCGTGACCAGATCGCAGAGCGCCGACAGCACGACGCCGACCACCACGCCGGCCAGCAGCAAGCGCACGGTCTGCTGCGAGCCGCGCGCCAACGTCAGCGTGGTCAGCACGCCCAGCAACGCACCTGAGAAGGCCGCGCCGACCAGGCCGACACGCCCCAGCAGGTCGACCGTTGCGAGGCCGATGCCGTGGCCCGCGAGCGCGCTGGCCGCGAGCACGAGCACGACGCCCAAGGACGCGCCCGAGGCCGAGCCGAGCAGATACGGATCGGCGAGCGGGTTGCGAAACAGGCCTTGCGCGGTCGCGCCCGCCAGGCCGAGCAGCGCGCCGGTGAGCCACGCGCCGAGCGTGCGCGGCGCGCGGATCTGGCCGACGATCATGAGCGCATCCGGGCCGCTCAGCGTCTGCACCAGGCCCGTGATCGACCAGCCTTCGCCGCCGGCCGCCAGGCCCGCCGCGAGCAGCAGCGCGGTCAGCGCGGCCAGCCCGAGACCGAGATGAATGCACCGCTGCCGAGCCAGACTCATCGCGTGACCTTGCCGAGCGTTATGAGACAGTCGGTCAGCGCGCGCGCCGCCTCGCCCATGCGCGGCCCGGGGCGGATCAGCAGCTCGTAGTGCTCGCCGTCGAAGCCGCAAGTTTGTTGCCGCTGCAGGGCCCGCAGCGCGGCCCAGCCGGGGCGACGCGGCATGTCGGCAAGGTTGCGCTGCGCGGCCATCACGATGTCGGGCTGGGCCCGCACGACGTACTCGGGATTCAGCTTGGGAAATGGCCCGAGCTCGGACGGGATCGCGTTAGCCATGCCAAGCTTGGTCAACGTCTGGCCGATGAACGAGGCCGCACCGGCCGCATACGGCGTCGCATCGACCTCGAAGTAAACGCGCTGGCCTCGCAGCCGCGACGGCACCTGGAGCGCAGCGTCCCGGAGATCGCGCTCGATCGCGGCCCAGACCTTGTCGGCCTCGGCGGGCACGCCAAGCAACTGCGCGAGGGTCTTCAAGGTGCGCCTTACGTCGGCATGGTCGCGCGACTCGAGCACCAGCACCTTCAGGCCTAGGCCTTCGAGCCGGTCGATCGCGCGCGCCGACGGCGCGGCCAGCACGACGTCGGGTTTCAGCGCCACGATGCGTTCGATCTGCGCGTCCTCCAGGCCGCCGAGCTTGGGCAGCGCGATCACACTGGCCGGCGAGTTCGAGAAGCGATCGGTGCCGACCAAGCGCGTGCAGGCGCCGAGCGCGCAGACGCTCTCGGTGAGCGAGGGCAGCAGACTGACGATGCGCTGCGGCGAAGCGGACCACGCGACGTTGGCACCTCGGTCGTCGCGCACGCTGACCTGCGCGCCCGCCAGCGCATGCCAACACAGCAGCCACGCGAGCACACCGTGTGCGAGCAGCGTTTTCATGCGTTCTGCCTCTTCACCGGCACCTCGATGCCCGCCACCATCAGCGTCACGCGCTCGCAATTCTGCGCGACGAGCTGATGCAGCCGGCCCAGCTCATCGACGAAGCGCCGCGCCGACGCAGTCAGCGGCGTGAGGCCCAGGCCGATCTCGTTAGAGACCAGCAACACCGGCCCCGGCGCGCAGCGAAAGGCCTCGCACAGTGCGGCGGTGGCCGAGCTAAGCGTCGCGTCGTCCAGCGCATCACCCTGCATCGGCATCAGCAGGTTGGTGAGCCATAGCGTCAGGCAGTCGATCACGACTAGGCGCGATGGCGCACTGTGCTGTCGCAGCGCACGCGCGAGTTCGAATGGTTCTTCGATGGTGAGCAAGGCCGGCACGCGCCGTGTGCGGTCGGCCTGGTGGCGCGAGATGCGCGCGCGCATCTCGGCGTCCCCGGCCAGCGCGGTGGCCAGCAGCACGGCCGAGCGGCCGGGTTGCTCCAGCCACGCCGCGGCGCGCACCTCTGCCGCGCGCGACTTGCCGCTGCGCTGGCCGCCGAGGATGAGCTCGTGGGTCATGCGCATCACCACGCCTAGAAGTGCAGGCGCAGCGACGCGCTCACGGCTCGCCCTGCTTCCGGGTAGATCGAGCTGACCGCGCCGTTGGCGCACGAGAACGCCTGCGTGTAGTACTTCGCGTTGGTCAGGTTCGACGCGCCGATCGCCAGCTCGGCCAGGCTCCACTGGTAGGCGTAGCGCAGGTCGGCGGTCGTGTAGCTAGGCATCCGGCAAGCGTTGACGAAGTCCGGACTTTGCGAGGACACCACATTGACGCCCCCATCGATCCGGTGCCCGACAGCAGGCGACCAGTCCGCACGCACCGACAGCGTGTGCCGCGGCGCCAGCGGTACGTCGTTGCCCTGGTAGGCGCCGGTGGTGAAGCGCGCGCGTCGTGTCGCGGCATTGACGTGCAGGTTCGCGTTGGCGGCGAGCGCCTGGGTGAGTTCAAGTTCCAGCCCTTCGCGCCGCGTCGGGCCGAAGTTGACGTTGGCGCCGCTGAAGCCGACCGCGCTGTTTGGTCCGACGGCGTTCGGGTCATAGCCGATCTCGTTCGTCAGCGCGCTGCGGTACACGCGCAGTTCGACCCGACCGCCGGTGTAGGCCCAACGCACGCCGAGTTCGGCGTCGCGCGAGGTCTGCGTCTTCAGCTGCGCCCCGGGCGCGGTGAAGCCGAACTCATCGGCATTGGCGAGCCGGAAGCTGCGGCCGTAGCGACCGTAGAGCGACACGCCCGCGCCCACCGGCTGCACCACACCGAGCTCCCAGGCGTTGGGGCGCTCGTCTATGCTCGTCGACGCGCTGTTGTTGTCCTTCTTGACGCCCTCGGTGCGCCAGCCGACGCTCAGCCGCGTGCCGCCCGGCAGCGCGAGCTCGTCGCGCAAGTACACGGCCTGCGAGCGCTGGTTCGATTCGGACCCGAACGAGCCCAGCACCGTGCGCTTCCACTCGCTGTGGTCGATGCCGGCGACAAAGCTGTTGATGTACGCGCCGAACTTTGCCGCGTTCCGCGCGCGCAGCGCGTAGGTGCTGGCGTCGACGTCGTAGGCGTAGATGAAACCACTGTTGCTGCTGTTGAGCGCCTTGCCGCGCCAGCCGGCGTCCAGGCCGATCTGCCAGTCGCCGAGCACGGCCTCGCCGAACGCGCTGCTGCGGTTGTTGCGGATGCTGGCCGAATCGAGCGGCGCGCTGGCCTGGCGCGGATCGGCCTCGTACTGGGCCGCGCTCAGCGAGCCCGGCAGCCCGGTATCGAGGTGGTCATAGGCGTAGCGCACGCCGGCACGCAGCCAGTCGTTGCTCCACTGGCCGGTCAGCGACGCACCCTCGGTCCTGGAGCGGAAGTTGTCGCGGTCGTTGTCGGTGTCGCGCTTGTTCGCGGCCGCATCGAGCGAGACGCCACCGGCCACGACAGTCCCGGTGGCGCGTGCTTCGCGCAGCCCGAAGCTTCCGGCGGCCGCAAACACGTCGGCTTGGCTCTTGCGCGCCGTGCCGCGGCCGGCCTTTGTGGTGATCACGATCACCCCACCGGTCGCACCTTCGCCGTACAGCACCGCGCCGCTGCCGCGAATGATCTCGATGCGTTCGACAGAATCGATCGAGATGCCGGCCAGCCGCGTGCCACCGAGGTCCGCCTCGCTAATGCGGATGCCGTCGACGACGACGACCTGGTTGTTGTCGGCGGTTGTGCCGAAGCCGCGCAGGTCCAGCCCGTAGTCGCCGCCGCCGTAAAAATCGAGCCGGCCGGGCACGCCGAGCAGCTTCATGATCGCGTCGTTCACCGTCGTCACGCCGGACGCCTTGATGTCGTCGGCGGTCAGCACGCTGACGCCAAACGGCAGATCTGCGGCGGCGGCGGAGAAGCGCGTCGCGGTGACAGTCACCGGCGCCAGGCTGGTCTGAGCCATGGGGCCTGCGCATGTCGTGAAGAGGACCGACGCGGCGAACCACGGCGCGGCCGAGCGGGCAGGCGCGCCTCGGGGCGCTCGAGGCACCGAATTGAAATTGAACATTGGAAGAACCCACCAAGCGTTGTCGTGTGCACCAGCTTCCCCGCGGGCGCGCACCTTTTGACGAACCGCTCTCGCAGCACGTCGCCTTGTTGGCCGGTATCCGGGCTGGCGGAGCAACGCTTGCGTTCCTTCCCAAGGGCTTGCTGCCCTCAGTGGTGTGTGCGCAATCGCTGAAGCTGTCGTTCGACTGAAAGCTTCGTCCGCCGTACCGTTGCGGGGGCAGCGCAGATTCGGTTCCCACGCGCGGGGCGTGACATCCTTCTGCTTCCCGTTTAACTGTGCCGACTGAACGCGGCACGGGCACCAACAGCGCGCATTGTAGGCGGGGGTGACGCCTACAATCGTCGTTCACCCAGCCACCACCGCCACGCGCCATGTCGAAGATCGAAGAACTCGCCGACCGGGTTGAGCGCCTGCTGCTGCGGCACGACGAATTGCAGCGCACGAACACGCTGCTCGAGCAGCAGATTGCGGCGGTGACCCATGAGCGCGACAATCTGCGCTCGCGCCTGAATGCTGCGCGCAGCCGCATCGACGCGCTGCTCGAGCGGCTGCCGGCCGATCTTCCCTCTTCCGACACCAGCACTGGAAGCGCGACATGAAGCAGATGGAAGTGACCATCCTCGGCCAGAGCTATCTGCTTGGCTGCCCCGAAGGCGGCGAAATCGCGCTGCTCGAGGCTGTCGGCAATGTGGACCGCGAGATGAGCGCGATCCGCGACGGCGGTAAGGTAAAGGCGCGCGAGCGGATCGCGGTGCTGGCCGCGCTGAACCTCGCGTATGCGCTCGCCGGGCGACCGCCGGCCAAGGTGGCGGCAACCAGCGCACCGGTCCTGAACGCCGGCGAGATCGACATCGACGGCCTGATCGCGCGTCTCGATCAAGCGCTCGGCGCCGACGGGCAACTGCTTTGACACCATGGTGTCATGCGCGGGTTTAGAATGAAGTTGTCCGTCGCTTTCGCGTGAGTTTTATATTTCCTTGAACCTATGCTCTTTTGAGCAAGGGCTTGGAACATCGCCCGGTTGGTGTGATCGTCTCGCGTCAGATGAACCCGAAGCCGGGCTGACCTCGCCCACCTGAACTCCTGGTTCAGGAATGCGGCTCACGGTTGGCGGCGGACACCTTTGTTCCCCACTCGTCGACAACACATGCGCTATTGGTTGATGAAGAGCGAGCCGTCGGAATGTTCGATCGACGACGTCGCCAGGGCTGCGCGCAAGACCGTTCCGTGGGTCGGCGTGCGCAACTACCAGGCGCGCAACTTCATGCGCGACGAGATGCAGCCGGGCGACGGCGTCCTGTTCTATCACTCGTCATGCCCTGAGCCCGGCATCGCGGGTGTCGCCGAAGTCGCGAGCGCGCCCTACGCCGACGCTACGCAGTTCGATCCGAAGAGTCACTACTTTGATGCCAAGTCGTCACCGGACGCACCGCGCTGGGTGCATGTTGACGTGATGCTGGTACGCAAGACACGCCTGCTGCCGCTCGCCGAGATGCGCGAAACACCCGCGCTTGCCACGCTTCAAACGCTAAAGCGCGGCAACCGCCTGTCGATCACGCCGGTGACGGCACACGAGTGGCGCGCCACGCTAAAGCTGCTCTGAAGGATCAGGTCGCGCCCAGCTCGAAGCGGATGCTCGCCAGCGCGACGTGATTGCCGCCACGCTTTTGCGCTTCGTTCAGCGCCACGTCGGCCGCAGTCATCAGTTCGTCTTCGGTGTGTGCGGTGTGCGGGAAGCTTGCCACGCCCATCGATACCGTAAAGCCCAGGTCGCGCCCGTCGAGCACGACGATCTGGGTCGCGCACTGGCGGCGCAGACCTTCCATGCGCGAGTGCGCCGTCGCCAGGCCCACGCCCGAGAGCAGCACCGCGAAGCGCTCTTCGTCGAGCCGGCAGGACGCGTCCATTGCGCGCGTGTTGCCGCGCAGCAGCCGTCCCAGCGCCTCGAACACGCGGGTGCGGGCCTCGCCGCCCATAGCCTTGACGGCCGCGCTGAACGGGTCGAGCGCGATTGACACGAGCGCGAACTCGCGGTGCTCACGCGACGAGAGATCGACTTCGCGGCGCAGCTGATCGTCGAAATGCACGCGCTGGTACAGCCCGGTGGCGGCGTCGCGCAGCGATTGATCCTGGGTCTCGCGGCGCTGCACCTCGGCGGCGACCTGCTGCGCCTCGAGTTGGGCCAGCGCCTGCTTAAGCTGGTGTTCGCGCTCATGGACGTTGGTGAGCTCGGTCCAGACCGCCAGCACGTGCCGCGGTGAGCCACCGTCGATACGCGCGAGCACGCTGCGGGTAACGCTGAACTCGCGCTTGCGACCCTCGCGCTCGATGCGGTGCTCGCTCAGCGTGGGCGCGGCATCGTGTGCGAGCGCGGTCTGCTCGGCCGCGCGGATTGCCGCGGCCTGCGCCGGCTCCATGAACTCGGCGTCGGTGAGCCCGACCAGGCCGGCAGGCGCGCGATCGAACAGCTCGGCCATGCGCGCGTTGGCGTGCACGTAGCGGCCGGAGGCCACTTCCTTGACCCCGAGCAGCACGCCCAGACGATCGAGCACGTCAAGCAAGGCGCCGGCAAGGCCGATGCCGTCGGCCTCAAGGGCGTTCGCCAGCGCACGCGCCACGTCGGTTCGCGCGGACGGCAAGGCCGGTGTCGTCTGGTTCATCAACTCCCTCTTCATCAGGTGGCCTGCTTGCAGCATCCACGACTGTCATTTGATCTTGGTCCGCAGGTCGTCGCTTGGCAAGCGCAACGTCGCCGGACGGACTCGACACCCCCTAGGTTGATGATAGCTTTGCGCGCACTGCGAGGACACAGATTTACCAGCGACGAGCGATCGAGGATGCGCCGGTTTGCAGCGCCGCCCCCCGATCTCGGGGGGATCAGCCCATCAGTATCTGCATGCTGCGTTCATAGCGCTCGGTGAGCTGCTCGAACAGCGTGAGCAAGACCTCGCTGGCGTCGAACAGCGCCTGCTGGCCGGCGGCGCTGCGCACCTGGGCCAGCGCTTGGCTCATGGCATGCCAGCTGCGGTCGGCCGCGGCCAGCGATTCGGTGATTTCGCGCGTGCTCAGCGGCACCCCGCCGAGGAACAGCATGGCCGCATCGAACGCGGCTCGGGCCGCGTCGCCTTCAAGTCGCGCCGCCGTAGCCGCATCGCCGTCAAGCAGCGTGGCCAGAAAGGCCTGCTTGGCGACGCGCTGCGACAGCATGCGCTGGCGCCCCGACACGTTGATCACGTGCAGGCTACCGGTCGTCGCGCCGGTCTCCAAGTTCGACACCAGCCGATCGGCGTGCAGCAGCATGTGCTCGGCCAGAGCGTCGACCTCGACCAGCGAGGTCGCGCTGGCTGGGGCGGCCAACGCCGCCTTCAGGCGCGCCCACGGCGCCAGCACCGCATCGAGCAGGTCGCCATAGGTGGCATTGGACAGACTTCTGGCCAGCAAGCCCAGATTGACATCGACATGCTTGCTCGACTCGACCAGCAAGACGCTGGCAGCAGCCAGACCCGGCAAGGCCACGCGCAACGCGTACAGCTTGACCAGACGCTGCGACAACATGCGCAGCTGCCCGGCACGGTTCAGCGCCTCGGCATGGCCGGCCGCCGCGATCAGCTGCTGCGACACCTTGCCGACACGCTGGTTGCTGTGCATCGATGCCGCGCGCAGCACCCGAAAGGCTTCGTCCTCCGAGACCTGGCGCGCGCGCATCAGGATGCCCTTGGCGCGATCCACCAGCTTGCGCTCCTCGAAGCGATGCGACACATCGGCGAGCGCGTCGCGCAACTGGTGCTCGCGCGTGAAGCGCAGCTGCGCCAAGTGCAGCACGGCGCGCAACCGCTGCACCCCGTAGCCGTTGACCTCGTACGCATGAATGCCGACCTCCAGCGCGCGCGCCATTTTGTCGACGTCCGGATCGCTGGTGAACACGACCACCGGCCGTGGTGCCGTGGCGAGCAGCAGCGCCGCGCTGTCAAACAGCGCGTCGCCGATGGGGGTCTCGTGGATCACCACCAGGTCCGGCGCGAGGCGCAGCGCCTCCTGCACCAAATTGTTTCGCTGCACTGCACCAATCACGTGAATGCCGACCGATTCCAGGTCTGCCGTCAGGGCACTCGCGAAGGGAGAGTCACTGTGGACCACAAGGCAGGAAGTCATGGGAACGATGCGCTCGGCACGGAGGAATTCGGCATCACGATGCAAGTGGCGCACCATACCAGCCGAGCCACCCAGCCACCGTGAATTCTCGGTGGCACAGCTCTTGCATCATTTGCTGCGGGTGTGACGATGCACCCGACCTCAGCTTCCGCACCGCGGGTGATGCTCATGACGATGTGAGCATTCATGTGCCTCCTCCTTCGGCTTCGTGCCGCAGCGAATCGTGGAGACCATGATGTCCAACTTCAAGACCTTCGTACGGGCCGGCCACGGTCCGACGCTGTTCGCCGCCTTCATCTACTTCTCGTTTTCGTGCTGCATCTGGGTGCTGAACGGCGCGATGGCGCCGTTCATCAGCGAGACCTTTCACCTGTCGCCGGCGCAGAAGGGGCTGATGCTTTCGATCCCAATCTTCGCGGGCGCGCTGATGCGCTTCCCTCTCGGGGTGCTGGCGCAGTACATCGGCCGCAAGAATGCGACTCTGGTCGAAATGAGCCTTATCGCCGCGGCCATGCTGTACGGCTTCTTCGTCGTCAAGAGCTTCAACGACCTGCTCGCGATGGGCGCGCTGCTGGGCATTGCCGGTGCCAGCTTCGGTGTGGCGCTGTCGCTCGGTTCGGGTTCGTTCCCGCCTCAGTACAAGGGCCTCGCGATGGGCCTGGTAGGCGCCGGCAACGTCGGCACTGCCGTGTCGGTGCTGGTCGCGCCGCCTCTGGCCAACTGGCTCGGCTGGCAGGCCGTGTACGGCGTGGCCGGCGTTGCGATCCTGGTGCCGATGGCGGTGATGATTGTGCTCGCGAAGGAGCCGCCCGACGTCGACGCCCACGCCAGCCTGCGTGAGCACATCGCCTGCCTGTTCGAAAAGGACGGCTGGGTCTTCAGCCTGATCTACGGCGTGACCTTCGGCGGCTTCATCGGCCTGACCACCTTCCTGCCTTCGTACTACTACGACCAGTTCGGAGTGAGCAAGGTGCAGGCCGGTCAGCTGACGATGCTGGCTGCGTTCATGGGCGCGGCGCTGCGCATCGCCGGGGGCTGGATCTCGGACCGCTGGGGCGGTCTCAACACCTTGACGCTGGTGCTGCTGGTGGTCGCGGCCAGTCTGTTACTGGTCGGCTTCGCGACCGGCTCGCTAGCCCTTACCACCCTGCTGTTGATGCTGTGCTTCGCGGCGCTCGGCGCGGGCAACGGTGCCCTATTCCAGCTGGTGCCGCTGCGCTGGCCGATGACGACTGCGGTGGCCGGTTCAATGATCGGCGAGATCGGCGCGCTCGGTGGCGGCCTGGTGCCCAACGCGATGGGCCTGTCCAAGCAGCACACCGGCACATTCGCCTGGGGCTTCGTGCTGTTCGCGGTGCTCGCGTTGCTGATGCTCGGTGTGATGCGCATGATGCAGATCCGCTGGACCCGCACCTGGGCAGAGAAAGGCGGCCGCGCCCGCTCGACCCCGCTGGCGTCTCCAGGCACGGTCGCGAGAGTCGCAGGATGAACCTCGGCCGCTCAGCGTGGCAGGAACAGCAGCCAGTAGACGAGCAACGCGTTGAAGAGCAGCGACACGCCGAGCGCGATCTGCCACAGCACGCGCGGATCTCGCACCGCGAGCGGCGTTGTGCCCGCCGCGGCGAGCGGGCGCGAAGCGCCGCGTTCGAGCGCCAGAACCAGCTCCTCGGCGGTCTCGAAGCGTTGCTTGGGGTCGAGCGCAATCGCCTTCAGCACGATGTGGTCGAGCCAGATCGGCACCTCGGGCCGCAGCCGGGACGGTGGCTTGGGGTCGCGCCGGAAACGCGCGGTCTGGTAGGGCTCGACCTCGCCATAGGGCAGCTTGTCGGTGAGCCACTGGTACAGCGTGACGCCGAGCGCGTAGAGGTCGCTGCCGGCGTCGGCCAGCACGTGCTCGTCGCCGGTCCACTGCTCGGGGTTCATATAGCTCGGCGTGCCGGCGTGCAGCGTGCGCAGCGCCTTGGGCTCGCGGCCCGAGATTGCGACACCGAGATCGAGCACGCGCCAGTGAGCGTCGTCGCCAAGGTGCAGGTTGCCGGGCTTGATGTCGCGGTGGATCACGCCGTGGCGGTGCAGCCGACCCAGCGAGCGCGCCACGGCGAGCGCGCCGGCGACGACTTCACTCACGTCGAACAAGCGCGTGCCTGCCATCAGCTGCTCCAGCGTGTGGCCGCTGTGCCAGTCGAACACTATGTAGAACGCACTCGGCTCGGGCACCTCGCGCGTGCACACGAAGCCCGCGTCACCGTGCTCGCCCGAAGCCGGCGCCACGCGGCTTGCGAGCCAGGCCTCGTGCGCGAGCATCGCGCGCTCCTCGCGGTCGCTGGCGCGCGATTCGTGCAGCGCCTTCAGCGCAACCAGTTCCTGCGAGTCGGTGACGCGCGCCTGGTAGAGCCGATGCACGCCGGTGTTGGCCACCAGCGCGGTGATCGTGAACGCGTCGAGCCGGTCGCCGACCTTCAGACGCGGCGGCGCGGGCAGTTGCCGGCCTTGCAGCAAGCTGTCTTCGAGCCGGCCTGGCGACAGGCCGCGCACGCGCAGCACCAGCGCACTCGCGTTGTCCCGGCCGCCGGCCGCCAGAGCGACACGCACCAGCGCTTCAGCAGCCGCCTGCGCGTCGCCTTCGCGCGCCAGCGCCGCGAGGCGCGCGCGCTTGAGCACGCCGTGCACGCCATCGCTGGTCAGCACGAAGGTGTCACCGATCTGCACCTCTCCCTGCATGAAATCGATGCGCACGCGGTCGTCGAGGCCGACCGCGCGCGTCAACCGGCTGCGCTGGTCGGGGTGATCGAAGGCGTGGTCCTGGCTCAGTTGCGTGCAATCGCTGTCGGCCCCGTCGCCATTGCCGCGAAGCAGCCAGGCGCGCGTGTCGCCCACGTGCGCAAGCGTCCACGCGTGGCCGCGCAGCACCAGCGCGGTCAGCGTCGTCATCGCACCACCGCCTACGTTGCCGGCACCCTGGCGGCGCCGATTGTGGTCGGCGAGCCAGGCGTTCTGCGCGCCGATCAGGCGGTCGAGCATCACGGTCGTGTCCCAGGTATCGGGACAGGCGAAGAAGTCCTGCACCACGCTCATCACGGTGGTCTGCGCGGCTTCGCGCCCACGCCCACCCTCGGACACGCCATCGGCGATCGCCGCGACGCAACCACGCGCTTCGTCCTGCGGGGGGGGGCGCATCGCCGCAGCGAAGTCCTCGTTGACCTCGCGCGCGCCCTGGTGGCTGAAGTGGCCGATGTCGACATCAAAGCTCATCCCCCAAGGATGGCACACGGCCTTGGCACCTCGCTTGCTAACCCGTCCTTTGCAGTGCTAGCCGATCGGAGAGAACCATGAAGAAGATGAAACTCGTGCTGGTCGGAAACGGCATGGCCGGTGTCCGTACGCTCGAAGAGCTGCTGAAGATCGCCCCCGATCTCTACGACATCACTGTGTTCGGCGCCGAGCCGCATCCGAACTACAACCGCATCCTGCTCAGCCCGGTGCTCGCGGGTGAACAGACGCTGGACCAGATCGTACTGAACCCGATCAGCTGGTACGCCGAGAACAGCATCACACTGCACCTGGGCAAGAAGGTCGTCGACATCGACCGCCGCAATCGTATCGTCAAGGCCGAGGACGGCACCGAGGCCGAGTACGACCGCCTGCTTGTGTGCACAGGCTCGAACCCGTTCATCCTGCCGGTGCCGGGCAAGGAACTAGAAGGCGTGATCGCCTACCGGGACATCCAAGACACCAACACGATGATCGAGGCCGCGAAGAAATACCAGCACGCGGTCGTGATCGGCGGTGGCCTGCTCGGCCTCGAAGCGGCCAACGGGCTCATGCTGCGCGGTATGCGCGTCACCGTCGTGCACGTGATGCCCTGGCTGATGGAGCGCCAGCTCGACGACGTGTCGGGCAAGCTGCTGCAAAAGTCGCTCGAAGACCGTGGCCTCACATTCCTGATCGGCGCGCAAACGCAGGCGCTGATCGGCGACAAGGACGGCCGCGTGATGGCCGTGCAGTTCAAGGATGGCACTGAGATCCCCGCCGACCTGGTCGTTATGGCCGCGGGCATTCGCCCCAACACCGCGCTCGCCGAGAAGATCGGCCTGCACTGCTTCCGCGGCATCGTCGTCGACGACACGATGCAGACGGTGACCGACCCGCGCATCTATTCGGTCGGAGAATGCGCTGCGCACCGCGGCATCGCGTATGGCCTGGTCGCACCGCTGTTCGAGCAGGGCAAGGTCTGTGCGACCCACCTCGCGCACTTCGGCATCGGGCGCTATCAAGGGTCGCTGACGTCGACCAAGCTCAAGGTCACCGGTATCGACCTGTTCTCGGCCGGAAACTTCATGGGCGGCGCCGGTTGCGAGGAGATCGTGATGAGCGACCCTTACGGCGGCGTCTACAAAAAGCTCGTGATCAAGGACGACAAGCTCGTCGGCGCCTGCATGTACGGCGACACGGTCGATGGCAGCTGGTACTTCAAGCTGCTGCGCGATGGCCGCCCGGTGGCCGACATCCGCGACAAGCTGATGTTTGGCGAGAGCAACATCGGCGACGGCGGCCACCAGGGCCAGAACAAGGCCGCCGCGATGGCCGACAAGGACGAAGTCTGCGGCTGCAACGGCGTCAACACGGGCACGATCTGCAAGGCCATCAAGGAGAAAGGCCTGTTCACGCTCGAAGAGGTGCGCAAGCACACCAAGGCGAGTGCAAGCTGCGGCTCGTGCA
>JANYBE010000238.1 GCA_025360945.1 Rhizobacter sp.
GCCTGGCCAGTCAGCGCGGTCGCCGGCGCGACGCTGCTGAATGCGGAAAGATCCAGCGCCTTCGTACTGACCTGCAGCTCGCCGAGCGGCCACGCCGCGAACGGACGCAGCGCGGCGCGCACATCGAGTGCCTGCGCCGGCCGCTCCGGTGCCGCGGCGGCGCGCAGCGTGGCTTGCAACAGCGGCGCGGCGAGCGGACCGGTGAATGTTGCGCTGGCGCTCCACGGCGGCAGCGTGTCGCCACCTTGCTGGACGAACTGGAGGGACGCGTTCAGCGCCATCTCTGCGGCGCTGGCAATGCGGGCATCGCCGCTGGCCAGCAGGCGGTCCCATTTCAGCGCGAGCCGATCGACGCGGTGCTCTGCGCCACCGTTCGCGCCGAGGTGTATGCCCGCACGCAATTCGCGCAGCGGTTGCGCGCCGAGCGCAGTCGCGTGCAGTTCGACGATGTGCAGTGCGCGCAGATCGAGCTCGATCGGCAATCGCAAGTCGGCGGGCACTTTCAGCGCCTCGCTGGTCTTCGAGGGCGTGAGCGCCAGATCGATGCGTGCGATCTCGAGCGAATCGACACCGACGCGCAACCACAACGGCGTCGCGGCGCGCTTGACGACAAGGCCGCGCCACGCGACACCGCTGAGTGTGACGCTGTCGCTGCCGCCCGGCAGTTTTACGACGATCTGCTTCGCATCGAAGTCACCGAGCAGCCGCCCGCGCGGCGACTCCACCTGCACGCCCGGCAGCAGCGAGAGAAGCCAAGCGCTGCCGCGCTCGCTGCGCACGCTCCACCAGGCCGTGGCGAGCAGCAGTGCTATCGAAGCGCCGAGCGCGAGCGCAGCCCACGCCAGAACGCGCCACGCGCGCATCAGAACGCGATCCCCACGCTGAGGTGCGTGCGCACCTGTTTGGTCTGCTGACCGTAGGCCACGTCCACGCGCAGCGGGCCGACTGGGCTGCGCCAGCGCAGGCCGACGCCGTAGCCGTAGGCCGGCCGGATCTCGCTGAACTTGTCCGCGGCGTTGCCAGCATCGACGAACGCGGCCCACCAGTACGCCGGATAGCGTGAGGAGATCGGCCGTGCGATCTCAAGGCTGGAGGTGAACAGGCTGCGCCCGCTTGTCGTCACGCTGTCGATGCTAGGGCCGAGCGTGCGGTAGGCATAGCCTCGCACTGAGTCGTCGCCGCCGGCGCGAAACAGCAGCGTATCGGGAATGCCGACGACGTCATGCGTGAATACCTGGCCGGCTTCGACGCGCGCCGTGCCGTACCACGTGTCGCCGAAAGGCTGGTACCAGGTGAAGCGGGTGTACAGCCGCCCGAACGGCCCGCGTGCATATTCGATCGGGTCGCCCAGCACCGACCGGCTGCCTTGGGCGTAACCAAGGGCCGCCTGCACCGATGTGGTCAGGCCGCGCGTGGGTAGTAGCACGTTGTCGATGTCGCGGTAGACCCAGTGGTAGTTGATCGACACGGCATCGGCCTGGCTGGTCAGCACGTCGCTATCGACACGCGCGTGCGTAAGCTCGGCAAAGTACAGGCGCTCGATGCGCGGCGTGTCCTGGGTGCGGCCAACGCGCGCGTTCCAGCTCAGCTGGGTCTGGTTGTTGGCGAGCAATCTCGTCGCGCTGCCCGAGAACAGATTGCGGTACAAGTTGTCAAGCGGGTAGGACGTGAGCTCGCCTTCCCAGGTCTGTTGCTCCGGCCCGACTGCGAACTTGTTGTGCGCGACCCAGGGACTGCCGAACAGACGCCGATCGGTGTGCTCCAGCGACACGCGCGGCCCGGTGTTCGCGCTGTAGCCGACGCCGATCGTCGCCTGGTGCAGCGGCAGCTCCTTGACACGCACAAGCACCGCGGCTGCGGCTGCGTTGGCAGGGTCGGCATCGAGCTCGACCGAGGCACCCTCGAACAAGCCGAGCTTCTGGATGCGCTCCTGGAAGTCGAGCAGCAGCTTCTCGCTGTATGGGTCGCCAAGGCCGAAGTTGGCGAGATTGCGCACCGCGTCTTCGCCGTAGCGCTGCAAGCCCTCAATACGCAGCGCGCCGATGTGGAACATCGGCCCACTGTCGATCACGAGCGCGAGCTCGACGCGGTTGGCGGCGGCGTCGACGCGTGCGTTTGTGCGCTGCCAGCTTGCAGCCGCATAGCCGTCGGCGCGCAGCCGCGCAAGGATGAGGTTCTTCGCGTCGCTCCACGCACCCTGGCGGAACGGTTCGCCGACCGGCAGCAGCCAGCGCGAGCGCAGCAGCTCGAGTTCGTCGGCCGCGTCGCCTTTTTGCAAGTCGCCGACGGCCTCGAGCGTGATCGAGCCCACAATGGTGCGCGCTCCGGGCTCGACAATCACTCGCACTAGCGGCAGTCCGGCGTCGGTGGTCGCGGGCGGCACGGTGACGGTCGCGTTGAAGTAGCCCTCGGTTTCCAGCAGCTCGCGCGCCTGCCCGGGTGCTGCGTGCATTAGGCGTTCGAGCTCCGGTCCGTTAATGCCTTCTGTTTCAGGTGCGCTCTGGAATCGCGCGAGGTCGAGGTAGTTCGTGAGCAGCCTGCGCAGGGGATCTGGCGCTTGCACTTCGAGTCGGTACTCGGCGTGCAGCGGCGGGGCGGACGCCGCGGCCTCGGGTGCACTCGCGGTTGAGGAGGATAGGTTCGCGCAGCCGCTCAACCAGGCCACCACCAGCGCGGCCGCAGCCGCGCGCGCACCGGTCATTTGCTCAACAAGCGCATGGCCCCTTCCAGCCCGGCGAGCGTGAGCGGGAACATGCGCTGGTTCATCAATTGCTGGACCACCGCGATGCTTTGCCGATAGCCCCACACGCCTTGTGGCTCGGGGTTGATCCAGGCGAACTTTGGGAACGCCTGCGTGAGCCGCGCCAGCCATTCGGCGCCCGGCTCCTCGTTGTTGTACTCGACGCTGCCGCCCGGTTGCAGGATCTCGTACGGGCTCATCGTCGCGTCGCCGACGAAGATCAGCTTGTAGTCCTTGTTGTATTTGCGGATGATGTCCCAGGTGCTGAACTTCTCGCTGTAGCGGCGCCGGTTGTTCTTCCACATGAAGTCGTAGACGCAGTTGTGGAAGTAATAGAACTCGAGGTGCTTGAACTCGCTCTTCGCGGCGCTGAAGATTTCTTCGACGCGGTGGATGTGCTCGTCCATCGTGCCGCCCACGTCCATCAGGAGCAGCACTTTCACCTTGTTATGGCGCTCGGGCACCATCTTGATGTCTAGCCAGCCGGCGTTCGCCGCGGTGCTGCGGATCGTGTCGTCGAGGTCGAGCTCTTCTTCGGAGCCTTCACGCGCGAAGCGGCGCAAGCGGCGCAGCGCGACCTTGATGTTGCGCGTGCCAAGTTCGAGCGAGTCGTCGTAGTCCTTGAACTGGCGCTGGTCCCAGACCTTGACCGCGCTCTTGTTGCGCGACTTGTCCTGCCCGATGCGGATGCCCTGCGGGTTGTAGCCGTAGGCGCCGAACGGGCTGGTGCCGCCGGTGCCGATCATCTTGTTGCCGCCCTCGTGGCGTTCCTTCTGCTCTTCGAAGCGCTTCTTCAGCGTCTCCATCAGCTCGTCCCAGCCCATCTTCTCGATCGCAGCCTTGTCCTCGGCGCTGAGCTCGAGTTCGAGGTTCTTGCGCAGCCACTCGAGCGGCAGGTCCTGCGTGAAGTCGGTCAGCATCTCGACGCCCTTGAAGTAGGCGGCGAACGCGC
>JANYBE010000272.1 GCA_025360945.1 Rhizobacter sp.
GTCCGTCTCCTCGTGAATTCGCAACGACCTGACCGCCCATCGGTCCGGTGCGTTGGTGTAGCTCGGCACGCCCCTGGCGCGCAACCTACGTTGTCGCAGGGGACGGACCGCCCGAATTCACAATCACGAAGCCATTCTGTCTAGCTACTCGCGAGATCCGCTTGGCCTGAGCAGACCTTCACTCCTCTCTCCCACCGGCACCGCCGGACCCGCACGCGCCGCCGGCGACGCACAAGTGCCGGCTTCGCGCCGGTTTTTCTTTGCCCACCGCTTGGCCGCCCATCGACGACGGCGCCTCCCCCTCACCTCGGTGATGGCGCGGGCGTTCGCGGGCAACGACACTTTCCGTGCAGCGCCACTCGGCTGTTGCCTCGACGAGAAAGCAGGCCATGACGCTGAACGGTTTGAAGGGCAAGTACGCGCGATTGCGCGAAGAGATCGACTCGCTCGGCAGCATGGTCGAGCCCACCCAAGCGAAGCTGGCGCGTCTGATGTGCGAGCTCGATCTGGTGGAACGGGATCTCGCCATCTACCGTCGCCTCGCGCACAGCGCCCCGACGCTCAGTGACGTGGTGGCGTCGCTCGACCCAATCGCCCGGCGACAGCCTGGCCACGCGCCGCGCCAGGCCATGCCCTGACGAACAGGCCATATGGCCGAGTCGTGCCAGGGGCAGCCGCGGGCGGATTCGGTACCTCAATCCACTATGATGTGAGCGATCTCTCCACCCGAGTGCGCACACGTCATGCCCGCCTCTCTGCGCCATCGCAACCTGCCCCATCTGCTGCTGCGTGCGCGGGACACCTTAATGGCGCAGTTCCGCCCCCTGCTGGGCGAGTACGGGTTGACCGAGCAGCAGTGGCGAATCCTGCGCGAACTTCTCGAGCAAGGGCCGCAGGAGCCGCGCCAGCTATGCCACGCGTGCTCGATCTCGAGCCCGAGCATCGTCGGTGTGCTGCTGCGCATGGAAGAGACCGGCCTCGTCGCCCGCGAACGCATGCCGCACGACCAGCGCCGCGTGCTGGTCTCGACGACGCCCAAGAGCCGGCAGATCGCGCTCGCGCTCGTGCCGCGGATCGAGACGCGTTATGCCGCACTCGAACAGACGCTGGGCGTGAGCGCGATGCAGGAGGTCTGTGACACGCTCGACGCACTGCTCGCCCGCGCACCGGCCGCCAGCATCGAATAAACCCCGCCTCGTCAGCCACGTCGACGCACTCGCTTGCGCAAGGTGCGAGACGCGCCCGAACAAGCTTGTTGCGACCCGCGCGCGTGGCGCCAAACAGGACCAGCAGCGAAGCGATGCCCTGCCCGCGCGGTTTGCAGAGGCCGCCGTGCTGGAAGATGGCGAAGCCGGTAAGGCAGTTAAGCGCCGTCGCGAAGATGCAGAGGCGGCCCAAGCCGTTGCCCAGCGTGATTCGTCCGTTGCGACACAGGGCAACGAGCCCCGACGCGACGGCGACGAGGCTTATGACGGTGTGAACAAGGCCCAAGAAGGCCATTGCGAACGTGGGGGTCTGCCGGTGGGTGGCAACAATCGACTGCCAAATGTGGGCCGAACTGAGTATCCTCTGAGCCGCCCGCGATGAACGGGCACACCCGCCGGCGGCTCATTTCAGGAGGATTCGCGGACACATGCGGCATCGGATAGCACTTTGCGGATTCACCGAGTTCGAGTACCGGGCCATGCACTTCTCGTTCCAGCACCCGGACGCGGGCGAGCTCGGCTACGAGGTCGTGGATGCCATAGCCGACGCTGACTTCGCCATCGTCGATGCCGACTCGAAGCCCGCCGTCAAAGGCGTCGTGTTGTCGGGGCGCGTCGCGCAAGCGGTGTTCGTGGGCAGCGGTGCGCCGCCAGGGGCTGCCGCGGTCGTGCCACGCCCGATTGACCTGTCGCGCATCACGCGCGCGCTTGCCGAATTGGCAGCGCGCCATGGCCCGCCGTTGGAAGGCCCGCTGTCGCAAGGCTTCGACGACCCAGACGAGATCATTGTCGTTGACCCGCCGGTACTGATGGATGAGGTGCCGTTGCCGCCCCCGCGAGAGCCACCCGCCACTGTGCCGCCGCCCGAACCCAAACCGATCTCGCCCGAAGTGGCCGAGCGCCACGCGAGGAAGGCCGCCGCGCGCGCCGCGGCACGGCGCGCGAGGATGTCGCAGGTGCACACCGACCCGGGGCAACTGGAGCAGATGCGCGACGTGCTCGTGCTCGATGCCGACGCCGAGTCCAGCGCACACTTGAGCGGTTTGCTCGAGCTATTCGGCTTTCAGGTGCACGTCGCGCGCGACATCCTGCAAGCTGCCGATGTCCTGTCGCGGCGCCCGCTCGTCGCCGCGTTTCTTGACATCGCTTTCGATGGTGCGGACCAGGGCGATGGCCTGACCCTGCTGCAGACCATCCACGATCTCCCGCGACTCGTGGGCCACGCCGTGCCCGCGGTGCTGACGGTGACGGCCGAATTGCATCCGGCGGACCGTGTGCGCGCCGCGCTGGCCGGAATCAGCGCGCCGCTGACAAAGCCGGTGACGCGCGGCGACGTAGCCCGTGCGCTGGAGGCCTGCGACGTGCCGCTGCCGGCCGACGCGCGCCGATTCTGAATCGGGCGCGGCTGAGCTTGGGTGCTGCACCGATAGCGCCGCAGCGGGTCGTCCTACATCGTCCGCCAGGACGGCGGCGCAAGCTGCGTGCACCGGCCTCAACGAGGCTCAAAGTACGCAGGAGCTCGCATGAACAAGATCCGCATCCTCACTGCGTTTGCCGCACTGTCGTGCGTGAGCTCACCGATGCTCGTGCTGGCGCAAATTAGCGCGCCACCACCGCTCGCCGCGTCGGCGGCCTCCGCGCAACCCCTTGCGGGCCCGCGCGCGTTGACGCCCACCGAGCAGCGCACCAATGCCGACAACGCCTCCGCGCCCGACCTGCGACCGGATCGCCCGGTCGTGCCGCAGATCAGCGTACCGTTCGGTCGCACGCCACCGGCACCGGGGTCGCCGCCGCCCCGTCCGCGTCCCGCGGGCGCCGTCACACCGCCCGGCCACATCGGCGATGCGGTGGCCCGTTGTGAGTCGCTGGCCGGCGACGTGGAGCGGGCGGCGTGCCGCAAGCGACTCGCCGAGGCCAAGCCACCGGCCTGACGCTGCACCGGACCGCTGGCCGGCGGCCGCGCCGGATCGGCGTGCGACACTCAACTGCCATCCATGCCGTCGGGATGACTCGCCTTGAGCTTCACACGGCAGCGCAGTCTGCAACGGCGTGGCATCGCGTTGGTGCTGGCCAACGTGAACGAGCAGCCGCTGCCGCTGATCAAGTGCTCCGGATTCGAGGCGATCATTGGCGACGCGCGCCTGGTGCGCAACCTTGACGAGGTCGCGGCGGCCACCCGATGATGAGCACCATGGTTGATGCCTCCGATGTCGATCTCGACGCCTATCTGCGGCGCATCGGCTACGCCGGCGCACGCGAACCCACGCACGCGGTATTGGCCGCGCTGTGCCGCGCGCACCCGGCGGCCATTCCGTTCGAAAACATCGACCCGCTGCTCGGTCGCCCACCGAGCCTGAGCCCGCGCGATATCCAGGCCAAGCTTGTCGGCACGCGACGCGGCGGCTACTGCTTCGAACACAACGCGCTGCTGCGACAGGTCTTGCTCGCGATCGGCTTCGGTGTGACCTCGCTCGCCGCGCGGGTGGTGTGGATGGCGCGGCCGGGCATGTCGGGACGTCCACGTACGCACATGCTTTTGATGGTCGACGTACCGGGAGACCCGAGCGGGGCGCACATCGTCGATGCCGGTTTCGGCGGTTACCTGATTAACGTGCCGCTGCGGCTCGAGGCCGATCTTGTGCAGGCCTCGCCGGTGAGTCAGTTGCGCTTCACAAAAGCGGCGGATGTGTTCACGCTGGAGACCCGATTGCCCGATGGTTGGGCCGCCATCTATCGGTTCAAGCTCGAACCGCAACTGCCGGCCGACTACGAACCGTTGAACTGGTTCATCGCAACGCACCCGGCGTCGATCTTCCGCCACAACCTGCTGATGGAGCGGCTGACGCCGACGACGCGCGCGAACCTGCTGAACGACCGGCTCACGCTTCGCGCCATCGGCCAGGCGCCGCGCGTGCAGCGCCTGGCGTCAGCGGCCGAGTTCGACCTGGTGATGGCCGACGCGTTCGGCCTGCAACTTCCGGTGGCGGCCGCCGAACTGTTCGAGCGTGTGCCCAAGGGGTGCGATTCGCTCCTTGTCCCGCCACCGTGAGGCGCACCCTCAGCTGCGTTCGATCGCCTTCGCCGCGGCGTCGATCGCTTCGGTGATCGCGCGGATCTGCGCAATGTCGAGCGTGCCCCTGGCCATGCGCAGATGCAGGGCCATGCGGAAGTTGTGCAGCGCGCGCTGCAACTCGGGTGCGCGCATGGCGTGGCCCGAGCGTCCCGCGTCGTCGAGTCGTTCGTTGACGGCATCGAGCGTGGCGCGCTGGCCCGCCAAAAACTCGGCGCCGGCGGGCGTGATCGAATACTGCTTGCGGTCGCCCTCCTGGGCCGTGACCTGCGCGTGACCGAGTTCGGCGAGCAGCGTCAGCGTCGGGTAGATCACGCCGGGGCTGGGGCTGTAGTCGCCGCCGACGCGCTCTTCGATCGCCTTGATCACCTCGTAGCCGTGACGTGGCCGCTCCTGCAGCAGCTCGAGGACAACGAGGCGCAAATCGCCCTGGCCGAACAGGCGTGCGCGCCCACCCGTACCGCGCATCGCGCCCTCGCCGTGGCGGCCACCGCGTTGTCCGAACATGCCGTGCTCTCCCGAATCGTGATGGTGGTGACCGCGCCCGCAGCGATGGCCGCGGGACTCGTGGTGGTGTCTGTGGAATCCGAACATTGTTTCACCTTCTAAGTTGCTAATACGATATATCTTAGAACATCTTCGAAAACACTGCAAGCGAATCGTCAAAACACCGCGTACCCACTCTTGCGGACAGCCACCTCGCGCGGTAACACTGCATCAGGCCAACCTGCGCAATCCGTTACCCAAGACATCGATGGACCACACACCGACGCCGAAGCCGTTCTACAGATCGCTGTACTTCCAGGCCATCACCGCGATCGTGATCGGCGTGATCCTGGGACACTTCGCGCCGGCCACCGGCGAGGCGATGAAGCCGCTCGGCGACGGCTTCATCAAGCTGATCAAGATGATCATCGCGCCGATCATCTTCTGCACGGTGGTGGTGGGCATCGCGGGCATGGAGGACATGAAGAAGGTCGGCAAGACCGGCGGGCTCGCGTTGCTGTACTTCGAGGTCGTCAGCAGCGTGGCGCTGATCGTCGGCCTGGTCATCATCAATGTCGTGCAGCCGGGTGCGGGCATGAACGTGGATGCCAGCACGCTCGACAGCAAGAGCGTCGCGGCCTTCACCGGCCCGGGCAAGATGGCCTCGACGACCGAGTTCCTGATGAACGTGATTCC
>JANYBE010000294.1 GCA_025360945.1 Rhizobacter sp.
CGCTGCTGCGGCAGGACTTCTACGGATTCATTCAACGCAGCTTCTATGTGTTGAACCCGGAGACGCCGTTTCTGGGCAATTGGCACTTGGAGAAGATGGCCGGCATGTTGGAGGCCTGCCGGACTGGGCGATGCCGACGGCTGATTGTCAACGTGCCGCCACGCAGTCTGAAGTCCATCGCCGCATCGGTGGCGTACGTCGCCTGGCTGCTCGGGCACAACCCGAGCGCCCGCATCATTTGTGCGTCCTATGGCCAGGACCTTGCTGACAAGCATGCGCGCGATACCCGCATCGTGATGGCCGATCCGTTCTACTCAGAGATCTTCCCCGACACACGCATTGCGATGCGGAGCCAGTCCAACGCTGACTTCTCGACCACGGCCAGAGGCGGTCGCATGGCCACGTCCGTCGGCGGCGTACTGACCGGGCGCGGGGCGGACTTCTTGATCATTGACGATCCCCTGAAGCCGGACGAGGCGGTGTCGGATGTGCGGCGCCAGGGCGCCAACGACTGGTTCGACAACAGCCTTTTGAGTCGATTGGACAACAAGCGCACCGGCGTGATCATCATCATCATGCAGCGACTGCACCTGGACGATCTGGTCGGGCACGTGCTAGAGCAGGGCGGCTGGGAGGTCTTGAACCTGCCGGCGATCGCGATTGAAGATGAGGTCCACAAAATCTGGACGCCGTTTGGGGAGTACAAGTACGAGCGCAAAATGGGTGAGGCGTTGCATCCCCAGCACGAGCCGCTCGAGTCGCTGCAAGACACGCGTCGCCGGATCGGCGAGTACCACTTCGCGGGCCAGTACCAGCAGGATCCCGTGCCGCTGGGCGGAGGGATGGTGAAGGGTGACTGGTTAAGGACCTACTTGCCGGCGGAATTGCCGACGTCGAACGTGCAGATCATCCAGAGCTGGGACACCGCAAACAAGGCAGCCGATCTGAACGACTACAGCGTGTGCACGACATGGGGCGTGCACGGCAAGCATGTGTACCTGATTGACGTGTTGCGCAAGCGACTGGAGTTTCCGGCACTCAAACGCGCGGTGGTCGAGAAGGCGAGGGACTTCAAGGCGTCAACGATCCTGATCGAGGACAAGGCATCCGGAATCCAGTTGATCCAGGAACTCAAGTACGACGGGCTCCACATGGTGCGCGGCGTGAAGCCCGAAGGGGACAAGCGGATGCGGATGCTGGCGCAGACGGCGACGATCGAGAACGGGTTTGTGCACTTGCCGAAGGATGCCCCCTGGCTGATGGACTACGTGAGCGAGATGACGAGTTTCCCAATGGCCAAGTATGACGATCAGGTCGATTCGACGTCGCAGGCGTTGGGCTGGCTCGCGAGTGAGATGTGGAAACCGGGGATGGGCATGTTCAACTACATGAAAGATCTGCACGAGCGACGGATTGCGAGCAATGGGCATACCGGCGTACCGGGTTGATCGGCTCTCGCCGTCCGGCGGGTCTCGGCCAGTAGCTGGCGTCCATGAGTGGCTGGTATAGAGCAGGCAATTTTCCCTATTTGGGCACGGTCGAAGCCGTTGACATAGAACTACGGTCGGGTAGCCCGTCGCCCTCAAGCCATTCTGCGACGAAGGACGGCCGAGACGATTACCGTGACGGCAAGGAGCAAGAGTGCGGCCGCATTGAGTTCGGCGCCGATCGTACGCAGGTCCGGGTGACGGATTCCGCCGAAGACCCGAAGCAGCAGTGACGCATGCAGAGCCAGGAGCGGCGCGTAGAACCAGGCACCGAACTGCAATTTCACACGCAACACTGCAGGCAGGATGACTGGCGCGTGGCCCATCACCATACTGAATATGAACCCGAGGCTCAACGCGTGCAGGGCCAAGTCTCGGCCGGGGCAACCCAGCGCGACGCCCATCCACGCCAAACCTGCGACGGCCAGCCAAGCATAACCGGCGAGCAGGCAAACTGCCATGTACCGCGGCAGACCCTTCGCAAAGAGAGTACGACGCGCGATGTCGAAGGTACCAAACCACAGCGCCAGCATCAGCAGCGCGCAGCCAAACAGCACGCCGCCGATCGCGGTCAACGGCGACAGTGCGGCGCCGCCCAGCAGCAGCACAACGATGACCAGCAGGACTGGCATCCCAATAGCGTGGCGCCGCGTCAGACGAGTCATCTCCAGCCGCTCGGCCGCAATGGTCAGCACTGGAAGCGCGAACCACCAGGGCAGCGCGTCGGCCGGTCCGCGGCCGACTGCGAAGAGCACATTTCCAACCAGCCATGCGCACGATGCCAGCAGCAGCAGCGCTGTGTGTGGCGCGCGCTGACGCTGCAGGACGACGAGATGCACGGCGACCGAGACCAGCGCCGCGATGATGCCGAGTGCTGCAGCCACTTCGAATCGTCCGGCCAGCAAAGCGAGGCTTCCCAGGCCAGCGGCCACGGGCGCGCCGAAGGCCCAGCGCAGGCGGACTGCCACCGCGCGTTCGATGGCGATGACCATGCCAAGGAAGCCCGACAGCATCAATGCAGCGTGCGCGCCGGCCGCCTGTGCGACGACGACGTTTCCATGAAGTAGCGACCAGCTTGCGCCTGCCCGCAGCAGGCCGCCTGCCACCGCTGACAGCAGCGACACCGCCACCAACAGCCCAAATGCGGCAGTGACGGGAAGGCGCAAACGTGTCGCGCCACGGGCCTTCGTCACGGGTTCATCCCATGAAGCGCCGGGCGCTCTCGCTCATCATCTCCGGCGTCCAGGCCGGATCCCAAACCAAGTTCACCTCGACCAGGCAGCCAGCGGGCAAGACGCGCTCGAGTTCGAACTCGACATCGTCCATGATCACCTCCGTCACAGGGCAGGCCGCCGATGTCATGGTCATCGTTACCCGTGCCGCCTCATCATCGACCTCCACACCGTAAATCAGCCCGAGGTCGACGACGCTCAGCGCCACTTCAGGGTCCACGACCTGTTTCAGCGCCGAGACGATGGTCTCCTGCAAATCTCGCGGCCCTTGGTATGGAAATGGAGCCGCTTCGGTATTCATGGACGAATCTCCTTTGGATACTGTGGCTGTGGCGACAGAATCTGGGCCAGGTCCTGCCGG
>JANYBE010000639.1 GCA_025360945.1 Rhizobacter sp.
TCGGGTCCGTCCACCAAGTCGGGCCAATGCATCACGCGCCGTTCCCGGATCGCCAAGCCGGCCGGCGTTCGCTCCACTGGCGCCGGGAAGGTGGCCGCGACGATGTCGTGCTGCGCGCCCAGATAGGCACCTATATGCAGCTGGCCTTCGTCGTCAACCAGCAGCACGTCGAGCTCGTCGCCGCCAAAAAGGTGCTTGTAACTTTGCAGAATCTTCTCGAATACCGGTTGCGCGTCTGCTACCGAGCTACTGATGACTGAGAGGATCTCAGCGGAGGCCTTCTGCTGCTCGAGCGCTTCCTTGGTCTCGTTGAAGAGCCGCGCGTTCTGGATCGCGATCACGGCCTGGTCGCCGAAGGTCATCAGCATCCGCTGCTCGGTCGCGTTGAACGCCCTCAGCTCGAACCGGCCGACGAGGATCGATCCGATCGCCCGGCCTTCCCACAGCATGGGCGCGACCGCCACCGCATAGCTCTCGCCGAATTGCCTGGCGATCGCAAGCAGTCCCTCCGGTACGCCCGGGTCGTTCAAAACATCGCCGAACGTCACCAGCCGGCGCTCGCGGATGGCTTGCTCGGTCGCCGTGCCGGCCAGCGGTCTGGGGAACTGCCGGCGAGCGCGCTCGATCCGGTCGGGGTCCGGGCCGCGTATGGCGGCGACGTCGAGAACCTCCTCGTCGCCGACCAGGAACACGATCATTTGCGAGCCGTTGAACAGGCGCTCGCAGCCGATTAGGATCTTGTCGAACACCGGCGCGGTGTTGGCGACCGAATTGCCGATGACCTGAAGCACATCGGCCGTGGCGGTCTGCTGCTCCAGCGCTTCCTGAGTCTCGTTGAACAGGCGCACGTTCTCGATCGCCACCACGGCCTGCCGCGCAAACGTCTGCAGCAGCGCAATCTCCTTGTCGGCGTAGAGCCCTGGCTCGGCGCGGTTGACGGTGATCGCGCCGATCATCTGCTGGTCGCGCAGCATCGGCACGCTGAGCCCGCTGCGAAAGCCCGCCAGCTCGCAGGCGCGCTTCATCGCCGGCGCGTACTCGGCGTCGGACAGCGCGAGCAGATCGGCCACGTTCACCACGCTGCGCTGGCGGATTGCACGCGCCGCAATCGATGTGCTGTCGGCAAGGCGTTGCGGCCAGGCCGCGCGCAGCGCGGTCGTGCCGGCCGCGTTGACTCCGTGCAGGCTCGCCAGGCGCAACTGCTCACCGTCGAGCCGTGTCACCAGGCAGTAGCGCGCTGCGGTCAACGACGCCGCGCGTTCGGCGATGATGTCGAACACAGGCTGCACGTCCGTGGGCGATTCGCTGATTACGCGCAGCACGTCCGAGGTGGCGGTCTGTCGCGCCAGCGCCTCCTTGGTCTCGTTGAAAAGCCGCACGTTCTGAATCGCGATCGCCGCCTGGTCGACGAAGGCGCGCAGCAGCGTGATTTCCTTGGCGTTGTATTCGCCCGGTTCCCCGCGCGCGACGCCGAGCACGCCGAGGCACTCGTCGCCCTGCATGATCGGCAGCATCAGCGCCGAGCGGATACCCTCCGCGGCCTGCACCTGCTGTTCGTGCGGCGGCAATTCGATCGCCAGCCAGTCGGGGATGTGCAGCATCTCCTTGCCGAGCAGTACGCGCGACGGGAAGTTGGCCTGCGCGTCGAGCGGGACCAGGTCCGCCGAGGGGCCGGTCGTTGGCTGGCCGAGTCGGGCGACCGACATCACTCTGAACGCATTGCCTTCGCGTGCGTGCAGGAAGGCGCCCTTGACTTTGAACAGCCGGAACGCGGCACCGACGATCGCGTGGAACACCGGCTGGATGTCGTTCGGCGATTCGCTGATCACGCGCAGGATGCCGGCCGATGCTGTCTGCTGGTCCAGCGCCTCCTGGGTTTCGTTGAATAGGCTTGCGTTCTGGATTGCGATCACGGCTTGATCCGCGAAGGTGCTCAACAGTTCGATGTCATTGCGCGAGAACGGCCGGGGTGGGCTGCGCAAGATGTTGAGCGTGCCAATGCCGCGCCCTTCCCAGAGCATCGGCGCGATCATCAACGAGTAGCTGCCCTTGTCGTACTGCTCGGCGAAACGGCGCAGGCCAGCCGGCACGTCTGCGTCGTGCAGAACATCGACATATTGCTGGACGCTGCGCGCGTGAATCGCCCGCTCGGCCGCGCTGCCCTCAACCGGGATAGGGTAGGCGCGCTCGAAGTCGGCGCGATCGCTGCCGCGGTACGCCGCCAGGCGCATTTGATGGTCATCGCCAATCAGCTGGATGAACAGGTTCTCGCTCGCAAACAGGTGCCTACAGCTGTCGAGAATCTTGTCGAAGACTGGCTGCGTGTCGGCGATCGAGCTGCTGATCACCTGCAACACTTCGGCGGTCGCGGTCTGCCGCTCCAGCGCCTGCTGCGTCTCGTTGACCAGCCGCGCGTTCTGGATCGCGATCACGGCCTGGTCGGCGAACGTCTTGAGCAGCGCGATCTCCTTGTCGGAGAAGGCGACTTGCGGCACCCGGCTCACCACGATTGCGCCGATGCCGCGGTCTTCCCACAGCATCGGCGCCACCAGCACCGAGAAGTTGCCGACGCGTCGGGCGAGTTCGCGCCAAGCCTCGGGCAGGTCGGAGTCGCCCAGGACATCGGGCACGTGCAACGGGCTGCGCCGCGCAATCGCCAGCTCCTGCATCGTGCCGGCGAGCGGGCGTGGGTAGTAGTTCTTGACCGTGCCGTTGAATTCGGCGCTGCCGCCAAGGTCGGCGTTCATGTGGACCCGACCGTCGTCGTCGACGAGCGTGATGCTGACACGGAAGCTCGCGAACAGCCGCTGGCAGCTTTGCAGGATCTTGGCGAACACTGGCGCGGTATCGGCCACCGAGCCGCCGATGACTTGCAGCACCTCGGCGGTGGCGGTCTGGCGCTCGAGCGCGGCCTGCGTCTCATTGAACAGCCGCGCGTTGTTCAGCGCGATCACCGCCTGCTGTGACAGGCCAGCCAGGAACACCAGCTCATGCGGCTCGAACGGCGCGCCGCCGTTGCGCCATACCGCCATCGCGCCCTGCACCGCGGCGCCGGCAAGCAGCGGCACGACCATCAGGCGCTCGTCGTCACGCGGCTGCGTGCCGGCAATCTGCACCGCGCGCGGGTCGGCCTGGGTGTCGTTGATGAACTCGGCCTTGCCGCTGTGCAGCAGACTGCCGATGATGCCGACGCCGGCCTGGATTACGGTGCTCTTGATCGCGTTGGCCGACTCGCCCACGGCGACGATCGCGCGGTGCGTGGTGGCGTCGGCGTCGGGCAGGAAGATCGCGCTGTTGGAGGCGTGCAGCAGGCCCTTGGCGTGGCCCGCGATACGGTCCATCACGACCGACAGGTCGAGCGAAGAAGACAGGTCGCGACCGACATCGCCAAGCGCCGACGATTCGCGCGCGTGCCGCTGCGTCTGGTCGAACAGGCGTGCGTTTTCGAGTGCCACGCCCATCGACGCCGTCACGGTCTGAAGCAGCCGAACCTCGGACTCGCCGAAGGCATGTTCGCGTACGTGGTTCTCGAGCTGCACGGCGCCCAGCACACGGTCGCTGCCGATGATGGGCACCCACACTGCGCATTGCGCCATGTCGGTCCCGGGGATTGGCGCGCCGGCAATCGCGTCGAGTTCGGCGCGGGTGTTGACGATGACCGGAGCGCGGGTCCTCAGCAGGCGTTCGCCCGGTCCGCCGGGCAGCAGCCGGTGCGGCGCTGCCGACAGGCGCTCGCCATGTTCATAGACGTAGAGCGGATGAACCAGCTCGGTCTGCGGTTCCCACCAGCTGATGCCGATGTCCTGGCTGTGCAGCACCTCGCGCAGCTTGTCGCCGACCAGATCGACGATGGCCTGAAAGTCCAGCGACCCGGCCATGCCCTGCTGGATGCTGCTGATCACCGCGAGCTCGGCGTTGCGCTGCTCGGTCTCCTTCAGCAGCCGCTGGGTCTCGTCGAACAGCCGGGCGTTTTCGAGCGCCACGCCCATGCTTGCGGCAACGGTCGACAGCAGGCGCACGTCGGCCTCGCCGAAGGCATCTTCGCGCTCGTAGTTCTCGAGGATGATCGTGCCCAGGAAGCGATCACCGGAGAACATCGGCACGAACACCGACGACAAGCTCAGGTCGGTGCCTTCGAAATGGTGAAGCTCCAGGGCATCAGCTTCGGTCTGGTTTCTCACGACGACCGGGTGGCGTTGCAGCAGGGCCTTGTCGATCGGTCGCGCGAGCGTGTCGGGCACGCCCGGGAGGTCCGAGCGCACTCCGTGCTCGCAGGAATACAGAATCCGTCGCATCGCCGTCGCTTCGTCGCGCCAGGTGATCATGATGTCGCCGGTTGCAAACACCTCGCGCAGCTTGTCGCCGACGAGGTCGACGATGGCCTGGAAATTCAGCTCGGCGCCCACCGCCTGCTGGATGCTGTTGATCACCGCGAGCTCGGCGTTGCGCGCTTCGGTTTCCTTCAGCAGGCGCTGGGTCTCGTCGAAGAGGCGCGCGTTCTCGAAGGCGACGCTCAAGCTGCGCGTGAGCGTCTCGAGCAGCCGCACGTCGGCGTCGGTGAAGGCCTC
>JANYBE010000321.1 GCA_025360945.1 Rhizobacter sp.
GGTGGCCAAGGACGTCCCCGATCACTTTGATTGACACGCCCCCGCTCAGCAGGGACGCGGCGCGGCTGTGCCTGAAGACATGCGCGCCGCGCTTGCCCGCCAAAGACACGTTCACCGCCTTAAGTCGGCGACCTACGATGGCGTAGATCGCACCGCCCCTGCACAGCGGCCGGTACGGCGCCAACGCTCTCAGGAACACCTCTCGGACCGTGGTGACGGGCCGAGCATGCTTCAGGTAGTCGAGCAGGGCGTCGGCCGGTCCACGCAACAACGGCAGCTCCGAACAGGCGCCGGTCTTGACATGCTGGATGCGAAGGCGCTCATGCCGCCAGTCGATGTCCGACAGGCGCAGCCTTGCGATCTCCCCCGCGCGCAAGCCATAGGTCGACAACAGCATCAAGATCGCATAGTCACGACGGCCCAGCGGCGAGTGGTCGCGTCGAGCGGCCTTGAGCGCCCGCTCGATGTCCTCGCGGCGGATCGTCGAGGGGATACCCTCCAGCGCGTAGATGGGCGGACCTTCGATTGCGCCTGCCAAGTCCACCGGCATCAGGTCACGGCCATACATATATCGCAGCACACCACGCAGCGTACTGATCATCGTCACCTTCGACGTGCGCCGCATCGAAGTGCCGCGTGCTGCGATGTAGGCATCCAGGTCGGCAACGCTCAGCAAGGCAAGGCTCGTGTGGTGATCGCGTAGCCACTGCAGGAGCAGGCGTGCTTCGTCTCGGGCATGTTCGCGTGTACTCGCAGACAGCCCACGAAGATCCACCATCCACGTGTCGTAGGCGTTCACCAACTCTTGCTCAGTGATCTCATCGGCCCCCGTCGGCGCAATCTCGGGCGGCCATCTGCCGTGGACCAGCCGCAGCAGCATCTGGATCGCAGCTCGATGAGCCCGGCGCCAGGCCGCTGGCAGCGCGCGCCGATCGCGTCGGCGCCTCAAGCCATTGACATAGTGGTCGATGTCGGCCGGCGCCACAGATTCAATGGATTGCCCCCGACGCGCCAAGTAGCGGAGGAAGCGCCGCGCATCGCTGGGATAGTTCCTCGCGGCGCAGCGGCCGTAGCGCTCTGCGTGCATGTGCTCGCGAAGCCGCGCGAGCAAGACGTTGTGATGGGATTGGGACTCAGGCATGACGATCTCCATGGGGTGAAACACCCGAAGATCGTGACCCAGACTTCTGGCAATAGCCTTCTGGCAGCAGACGATAATGCCAAGCAGAACCACCTCGAATCCCCGCGCAATCAGCGCTTCGCGACGATGCTTCGCATTACGGACTCCTTGTCATTCAAGAGCGCGCTCGCGCTGATCGACGTGCGCGTGTCCGAACACCTGGTCGTAGGTCGCAACGAGGTCGTCTCGGTCGCCGAGCGTGGCCTGCTGTGAGTCTCAAGACACGCCACCTTTGCGAGCTCGCGGCGATCCGCAAGGCGCTGCTCGATGCACAACGCGAGACAGAGCAGGCCGCCGCGATCGAACGCGAGCGCATCGCAGCCGAGCAACGCGAACAGCAGCTGTTCGCCCTGACGGTCGGCCCGGTCGTCGCGATGCGTGAGGTCGCTGCGCCGGCGCGCAAGCCGCGCCCCCCGGCCGCGGCGCGGCAGCGCGAGCGCGACGAAGCGGCGGTGATGCTCGAAGCGATCTCCGATGAGTTCGATGTCGAATCGCTGCTCGCCACCGACGACGCGCTGTCGTACCGGCGCGAGGGCATCACCCCCGAGGTCGTTCGCAAGTTGCGCCGTGGCGTCTGGGCGATCCAGGCCCAGCTCGACCTGCACGGCCTGCGTCGCGACGAAGCGCGCGAGCGGCTGAACCGCTTCGTGCATGACGCCAAGCGCGCCGGCCTGCGCTGCGTGCGTGTGATCCACGGCAAGGGCAACGGCTCGCCCGGGCGCGAGCCGGTGCTCAAGCGCAAGGTCCAGACCTGGCTCGTGCAGAAGAAGGAAGTGATCGCATTCGCACAGGCGCGGGCCAGCGATGGGGGCAACGGGGCATTGCTCGTGTTGTTGGCGCCGAGCTAGCGCTAGTCACCGCGGTTGCGCATCCAGTCGGCGGTGCCGAAAAACGATTCGGCCAGACGTGCAGCCAGTGTCGGCTCGAGGCCGACCTCGGACATCGTCTGGCGCATGCATGCCATCCACTGATCGCGCTCGCGGATGCCGATCGAGAACGCCAGATGTCGCGCGCGCAGCATCGGGTGACCGAAGCGGTCGGAATAGTGCTGAGGGCCACCGAGCCAGCCGCACAGAAACCAGAACAACTTTTCACGTGCGTTGACCAGGTCATGGCCGTGCGCGGCACGCAGTTCGGCGTAGGCTGGCTCCAGATCCATCAGGTCGTAGAAGCGGTCCGTCAGGGCCTTCACCTTATCCTCGCCGCCCATCCATTCGAATGGTGTCGCAAACGTGGGCTTTTCTTCAATGTTCATGGTCAAAACGGGCTAAAGTCCCCGTCATTATTAAATAGTTTG
>JANYBE010000325.1 GCA_025360945.1 Rhizobacter sp.
GGTGGCCAAGGACGTCCCCGATCACTTTGATTGACACGCCCCCGCTCAGCAGGGACGCGGCGCGGCTGTGCCTGAAGACATGCGCGCCGCGCTTGCCCGCCAAAGACACGTTCACCGCCTTAAGTCGGCGACCTACGATGGATGTGCACCAGGACCACCGCCGCCGCATTGCGCGCCAGCGATTCCTTGACGACCTCGCGCGGATAGACCGACGTCTGGCTCACCGTGCCACGGAACAGTTCGACGTACTCGATCAATGCATGCTGCGCATCGAGCATCAGCACGGCGAAGACCTCGTGCTCCAGTCCACCCAGCCGCACCCGCAGGAAGTCGCGCACCGTCTGCGGCGAGTTCAGCACCTCGCGTCCCTGCAACTGTTGCCAGAGCAACGATTGCGCCGCCTGCAGCACCTCATCGGCCGCCGCCGGCCGGTAGGCGCCTGCGACATCGCGAACGAGAAGGACAGAAGAAGATTCGATCGAGGAGACAAGATCGTGTGCCATGGTCGGCTCCGTGCATCGGGCGGGATTGCCCGAGACGTCGCCAGCACGGCGCAGCGCAGCCGTCAGGGTTCGCAGACGGCCGCGGGCCGCGAGCACGCAGCGAAGCAGCGCGCGCAGACCTTGACGGCGAGAACGCCGTGGTACGTTGAAGGAGCAGCAAGCCGCCCCGCTCCACCCTTCGAAGGCATCGGCAAGCGAAGCGCGCAGACGTGAGGGATCGACGCCGACTGGCCGCGACTCGCTGCGAGGCGCGGGGCAACGCCCGGGAGCCCGACGGCACCACGTACCGGCACATCCGAACGACTAGCAGCAATGCACCATCACCTGGATGTCAGACTGCACCGACGATCGATCGCGCGTCACGCCCCATGACTGATCCACCACGCCGATAGACACTTCGGCAATCGGCCACCCAGACCGCATCGAAGGACATCCCATGAGCATCCAGACCGTCTTCGCGCACGTCAGCTGCGCCGACCTGAAGACCAGCCTTCACTGGTACGAGAAGCTCTTCGGCAAGGCGCCGATTCGCCAACCGATGCCCGGCCTGGCCGAATGGCAGTTCACCGACAGCGCCGAGGTCCAGCTGTTCGAAGACAAGACGCACGCAGGGCACAGCACCCTGACCCTCGGCGTGCTGCCGATCGAACCGGAACGGCAGCGACTCGTCGACGCGGGACTGAACCCGGGCCCGATCGAAGAGGCCGACGACTACTTCATCATGCGCATGCGCGACCCCGACCAGAACCTCGTGGTTTTCGCGAGCGCCAAGCACGGCTAGAAGTTCAGCTGCCCGGCGTCGTAAGCGACAGCGTGACCGAGTCACGCCGCCCTGCGTAGAAGCGTTCCAGCGCCTCGGTGAAGCACCCGTCAAAGGTCGCCAACTCGAACAAGGTCAGGCAACTGCAGAACTTGAGATCGTCCGGTGAGCCGAAGATCTCATGGGCCGTCCGCGAAGGCACCGACAGCACCGCCGTCACGCATTCCTTGAGCCGCGGTCCCAGCACCGGGTGCGCCCAGTAAGACCGGGCCTCGGTGAGATCGTGGAGCCCGTAGACCTGGGCCATCGAACTGCGGCCCAGCGCCTTCAGTTGCGGGAACACGAACCACATCCAGTGCGTCTGCTTGCGCGCCGCCTTCAGCTCCGACAACGCCGTCGCGTACACCGGCGCCTGCGCTTCCACGAACCGCCTCAGATCGCCCATCGTGTCAGGCCGCCAGTCGATGCTCGTAGTACGGCCGCTCCCGATCGTCCAGGATCGCGTACTGCGCCGCAAGATTCTTCGGATCGGGGTTCAGCCACGCGTCGATGTTCTCCGGGCGGATCGGAATGATGCAGCGATCGTGACCGGCGGCCGACACCTCCGGGGGCGGATCGTCGGTGATCGCTGCGAAGGACAACAAATCCGGCTCGCCCGGTCCGGACCAGCGCGACCACAGACACGCGACGAGCATGTCCTGCGTCGGCCGCGGCCTGAACTCCAAAATCAGATTCTTCACGTCCTCGCCCTCGCCCAGCTCACGCCCCTCGGCGCGATGCTGGTTCACGTTTTCGAAGAACGCGTTCACAACCGCGATGCCGTGCGAGAAGCCGAAGAGGTCCTTCCAGAAGCCTTCCAGGTTGTCGCGACGCGCGTTGTACGTCCCCGGAAACTTCGTGTCATAAAAGAGCGGCTTGCCGGCAGGCCGGCATTGATAGCGCATCGGCTTGACGACGCGATTGCCGTTCTCCATCACCATCACCGGCGCGTAGAGGCCCGGAAAGATGCGTGAATCGTCGTCCCTGGGCTCCGTGCGTTTGAGATCCGACAGCTTGCCCATCGCCCAGGCGATCTTGTCGGTCGCGATGCGCTGGCTGTTCGCGGCTGCCTTCGTCGGCTTGGTCTGCAGCGTGCGTTCGGCATCCGCCAATCGCTTGCGCTGCTCGAACACCAGCTGCTCCAGTTTCACCGTCTCCGAGGCAGCGAACGCATCGATCGCTTCCTTGATCTTCAGTTCGGCGTCGGTCGTTGGCTCAGCGAATGCCGCCGCCATCGCCTTGGGAACCTTGATCCTGGGCTCGCCAAGACGACGCCAGAACAGCTCGTAGAACTCCTTGATGTCCAACTCCGCGCCGAAGTCGCGGATGTAGCGGCGGTAGTCCGCCCAGACCTGAGCCGAGTAGCACACGAGCAATCCTGAATGCGAATGACGACCGGTGGATGGGGCAGTTTACGGAAGCACGGGCGCACTCGGTCCGCACGGGACGTGCGCATCCCCGGCGCGTGTCTTGCGCCGAAATTCACGAGCGCCATGCTCGGAGACTGGCCGATCGTCGATCTTGGTGGAATACTGAATTTCCATACAGTATATCGGGAGCCTCGCATGGCCGCCGTCCTGGAATGGACCGGCGACGATGAGGAGCCGGTCCCGGCATCCTTTCCGTCATCGCAGCACCGCACGCGCGGCCGCAGGACACCCGCACGCCCGGGTGAACTGCCGCCCGACATCGAGGCGGCGATCTGGCGTGGCGATCAACTCGGAACGCCTGTCACGGCCGTGATCTCGAGCGGTTTCGAAGCGCTCGACGCACAACTGCCCGGCGCCGGCTGGCCGTGTCATTCACTCACCGAGATCCTGCAGCCGCAACCGACAGTCGCCGAGTGGCGACTGCTCGCACCAGCGATGCGCCGCGTGGTCGCGGGCGGCGGCAACGTCGTGGTGGTCGGGCCACCGAAATCTCCCCACCTGCCCGGCTTGAAATACGCGGGTCTCGACGAGCGCCACCTGGTGTGGATCCAGGCCGAGGCACCCGCCGAACGGCTGTGGGTGACGGAGCAGTTGATCAAGACGAACGCCGCCGGCCTGCTCGTCTCCTGGCTCCCGCAGGCCAGGCAGGAGCAGATCAGCCGCCTGCAGGTGTGCGCACAGGCCTGCGAAGGCCCGGTGTTCCGGTGCAGACCCGCTGCCGCGGAACACGAACCCTCGGCGGCGCCGCTGCGAGTCCAGCTCACCTTCGGCCTGGACTGGGAACTCCACGTCCACCTGCTCAAGCGAAAGGGGCCAACCCACGAAGGTCACATCGCGCTGCGCTCGGTGCCGGGCGGCCTGGAGTCCATCATCACGCCCCGGCTCCATTTGCCGAGTGCCCTGATCGCGTCGCGCAAGCTGCGCGACGAGCAACCCCATGTTGTGGGCAGCCCTGCTTCCCGACAACCTGCCCTCCGACGAGTCACGGCGCACTAACGCGGTCTCGGGACTCGCGACATGGTGCCTTCAGTTCACCCCCCGTGTCGCCGTCGTCGAACCGTCGTCGGAATCGCCGGCCGTCGTGATGGAGGTCGAGTCCAGCATCCGCCTGTTCGGCGGCAAGCGCAAGCTCGTCGAACGCGTCCGTGATGAGGTCGGCGACCTCGGCGTGGGTCAGCTCAGTTGGGCGCCTACCAGCCTGGGCGCAGTCGCCCTCGCCCGTGCCGGCAAGTCGAACGGCTTCGCCAAGCCGATCGAGCAATTGCTCGACGCCCTTCCGATCGAGACGCTCACCGCCGTCGAGGCCCGCCACGCGACGCTGGTTCGAGTCGGCTGCCGGACACTGGGCAACGTGCGCAAGCTGCCGCGCGGCGGCCTGAGCCGACGATTCGACGCCGAGCTGCTGGGTGCGCTCGACCAGGCCTATGGCCTGCGACCCGAAACACACCAATGGATCGAACTGCCGGAGACGTTCAGGGCCAAGGTTGAACTGATGGCGCGCGTCGAACTCGCCCCCGCAATGCTGTTCGGCTCCAGCCGCCTGATGCTGCAGATGTCGGGCTGGCTCGCTGCGCGTCACTGCGGCATCACCGCGTTCACGCTGCGCTGGTGGCACGACGCGATGCGCTCCAAATCGGCCGGCGACAGCGGCGAGATGACGGTGCGCACGGCACAGCCGACGCCCGACATCGAGCACCTCACGCGATTGCTGGCCGAACACCTGTCCAAGGTCGAGTTGCTCGCACCCGTCGGCGATCTGGAGCTCCTCGCCGTGGACGTGCAATCGCTGCAGGAGCAGAGCACGAGCTTGTTCCCGGAACCGCAGCAGGCCGGAGAAAGCCTGGCCCTCGTGCTCGAGCGGATCGCCGCGCGGCTCGGCCCCGAGCGCGTGCTGCGTCCGGTCATCGTCGAGGACGATCGCATCGAGTGGATGACGCATTGGCAGCCGGCGCCGAATCCGCGACCGCGCAAGCCGAACCGTTCCGTGGACATTCCGCAACCGACCTTCGTGTTCGACGCACCGCTGCGGCTAGCGACGCGCGGCGAGCGACCGCTGTACCAGGGAATGCTCCAGCTGCTCGCCGGACCGCACCGGATCGAAGGTGGCTGGTGGGACCGCACGACCGAGAACGGCGAGCAATCGACACGCCATGTCGCGCGCGACTACTGGGTCGCGCTGAGCGAACACGCCGGCATCCTGTGGGTGTTCCAGACCCGCCTCGCGAACGACGAAACGCAGTGGTTCGTCCACGGCGTTTTCGCCTGAACCGTGATGAGCGCGATCCCCGACTACGCCGAACTGCGTTGCGTCAGCAACTTCAGTTTCCTGCGTGGTGCGAGCCAGCCGGAGGAACTGGTCGAGCGTGCCAAGCAGTTGGGCTACGCCGCCCTCGCGATCGCCGACGAATGCTCGCTGAGTGGCATCGTGCGCGCCCACGTGGCCGCCAAGAAGATGGGTCTGAAGCTTCTTGTCGGTGGCCCGTTCGCCATCGATTGGGGCATTGCATCGTCGACCGACACGACGCCTTTCGACCTCACGGTGCTCGCCTGCAACCTGCACGGCTACGGCAATCTCTCGCAGTTCATCACGAAGCTGCGGCGCGCCGCGCCGAAGGGCACGTACCACCTCGACATCTCCAACATCAGCGGCGATGAACTCGCGGACTGCGTCGTGCTGGCCTCGCCGAAACGAATGGCCGAACCCGCGCAGCTCGCGAGCGTCGCGAAGTGGCTGCTCGATCAGTTCATGGGCCGCTGCTGGTTCGGCGTCGACCTGTTGCGCATCCTGACCGACGAGATGTGGTTGCACCGGCTGCGCGAGGTCAGCGGATCGAGCGCGATCCCGCTGGTCGCGGCAGGCGACGTGCACTTTCAAGTCCGCTCGCGCAAGGCACTGCAGGACGTGCTGACCGCCACGCGGATCGGCAAGCCGCTGACCGAATGCGGGCTCGATCTGCAGCCCAATGCGGAGCGGCACCTGCGCACGCGGCTGCGTCTCGCGCAGACCTACCCGGAGGACCTGATCGCCGAAACGCTCCACGTTGCCTCGCGCTGCGTGTTCAGTCTCGACGAGCTGCGCTATCAATACCCCGACGAAGTGATCCCGAAGGGAGAGACGGCGGCGTCGTACCTGCGGCAAGATCACCTACGACGGCGCCGGTCGGCGCTGGCCTAAGGGCATGCCCGCGAAGGTCCAGTCGCAGATCGAGTACGAACTCGAACTGATCGGCGAGCTGAAGTACGAACACTACTTCCTGACGGTCGCCGACATCGGGCAGTTCGCTCGATCGAGACACATCCTCTGCCAGGGCCGCGGCAGCGCCGCGAACAGCGTCGTCTGCTACTGCATCGGCGTGACAGACGTCGACCCGGCACGCATGAGCGTGCTGTTCGTACGCTTCATCTCGAAGGAGCGAAACGAGCCGCCGGATATCGACATCGACTTCGAGCATCAACGTCGCGAAGAGGTGCTGCAGTACCTCTACGAAAAATACGGGCGCGACCGCGCCGCACTCACCGGCGTCGTGATCAGCTATCGGCCCAAGAGCGCCATCCGCGACGTCGGCAAGGCGCTCGGGTTCTCGCTCGAGACCGTCGACGCCATCGCCAAGGGACACGTCTGGTGGGACGGCAAGGACGTCAAGCAGGAGCGGCTGCTCGAACTCGGGTTGTCGATCGACGACCTGCAGGTTCGTCAGCTTCTGCAACTGACAGGACAACTGCTCGGCTTCCCGCGTCACCTGAGCCAGCACACGGGCGGCTTCGTGCTGACGAAGGGACCGCTCTCGCGCATGGTGCCGATCGAGAACGCGTCCATGAAGGACCGCACGGTCCTGCAGTGGGACAAGGACGACCTCGATGCGCTCGGCCTGCTGAAGGTCGACTGCCTGGCCCTCGGCATGCTGACCGCGATCCGCAAGTCGCTGGAGTTCATCGGAACGCGCAAGGGCTACGTCTTCGAGATGCAGGACATCCCCGCCGAGGACACCGAGACCTATGACATGGTGTGCAAGGCCGACACGGTCGGTGTCTTCCAGATCGAAAGCCGTGCGCAGATGAGCATGTTGCCTCGGCTGCGGCCGCGTTGCTTCTACGATCTGGTCATCGAGGTCGCCATAGCGCGTCGC
>JANYBE010000386.1 GCA_025360945.1 Rhizobacter sp.
CCTGCGCCCGCTCCAGTATTTCGCTGGTGTGCCGTCGCCTGTGAAGGAGCCGGCCAAGACCAACATGGTGATCTTCCGCGAGAACTCGGAAGACATCTACGCTGGCATCGAGTTCGAGTCGGGCAGCGACAAGGCCAAGAAGCTGATCAAGTTCCTGATCGAGGAAATGGGCGTCAAGAAAATCCGCTTCCCGAATACGTCGGGCATCGGCATCAAGCCGGTCTCGAGCGAAGGCACCGAGCGCCTAGTGCGCAAGGCGATCCAGTACGCGATCGACAACGACAAGTCCTCCGTCACATTGGTACACAAGGGCAACATCATGAAGTTCACCGAAGGTGGCTTCCGGGATTGGGGCTATGCGCTGGCGCAGAAGGAGTTCGGCGCCGAGCTGATCGACGGCGGCCCGTGGATGAAGTTCAAGAACCCGAGGACCGGCAAGGAGATCGTCGTCAAGGACGTGATCGCCGACGCCTTCCTGCAACAGATCCTGCTGCGTCCGGCCGAGTACTCGGTGATCGCGACGCTCAATCTGAACGGCGACTATGTCTCGGACGCGCTGGCTGCACAGGTCGGTGGCATCGGCATCGCGCCGGGTGCGAATCTGTCGGACTCGATCGCGATGTTCGAAGCCACGCACGGCACGGCGCCCAAGTACGCGGGCAAGGACTACGTCAATCCGGGTTCAGAGATCCTCTCGGCCGAGATGATGCTGCGCCACATGGGCTGGACCGCCGCCGCCGACCTGATTATCAGCTCGATGGAAAAGTCGATTGCGTCGAAGAAAGTCACCTACGACTTCGCGCGACTGATGGACGGCGCGACGCAGGTGTCGTGCTCGGGCTTTGGCCAGGTGATGATCGACGCAATGGGGCCCACGGCGTCGCAGTGAGTCTCACGGCTTCGCACGTGAGTTGTTGATTTGACTTACTGGCTCCTTGGCGCCGCTGCCGCGGCTGTCATGGATTCAGGTTGGGAATGGAGGGTGCAGACGGATGGTCGTGAGGGTGAAGAGCTTCGTATCGCTTGCACTTTCCTCCATCTGCTGCAGCTTCTCCACGCGAAACGGTGCCTGTTTGGGCGCCGTTTCGCTTTCAGCCTCGCGCGACCCGCGCAGGTCGACGGCTCGAGCGCGAACCCCATAGGTGCGATGGGCAGTCGAGCGCGGTGCGCTATGAGGCGACATCTCGTTGCAATCTGTGAAGGCGTAGATCGTTCTCGAAGTGTGCGAAGAATGCTCGCATTGCGGGCCAGTCCTCGCCGAGGTCGTGATAGGTGCGAGGTGCGAAACCGCCGCCCGACGTTGGCCGCGGGCGCATGGAGTCGCTGTTTAACGGAACAGGGTACCTCGCGGTCCAGACGGTGAACTCCTGAATCCGTTAGAGCAGTCGGGTTTCCGCGCCGTCCATGGAGTAGCACGCATCAACGGCAAGCTGGCGAAGAGCGTGGTGGCTGCGCTTGAACTTTCCCGCGGCGTCAGGTGCTGCTGCCGGGCAATGAGTTGGCCCTTTGCCGGCGGCCATCGAAGCCATCGTGGCCATGTCCAGCGGGTCCGTATGCGCCGCCCAGGCGAACGTAGGCAGCTCCAACTCGCCACGCCTTAGGCTGCGTGTGCTCGTGGCTTGTCGATGGCAATGCGCTGGCCCCCCAGCACCACGCTGAATCGCGTGGTGCCACCCCGCACCGCCTTGCGCGCAGGGTTGGGGACGTTCGTCGGTCCGCACAGCGCTTCTCTGTCAGCTTCCATCATCGCTGCCAGCACCTGCTTGCCCGCGTTCACGCACAGACCATAGAACGCGTCCTTCACGTGACGAACGATGTTTTGGACACTCAAGGAGAGCTGCACTTCGGCAGCACCTACTACCCGCAGCGCGGGCTTCGTGGGAGACTTCATGTTGGTGGTTCCATTCTTTGCTTGCAAGGCACCCGCATGTTCACATGCGGGCGAAAGGAACCGCTACCCTCGGCTCATCGCTTCAACAGGTCCTGGGACATCGCCCTGCGTAGAGAAGAACCTGAACGGCTGCAGAAAGAAGGAAAATACTCGTCGTTCGACTCAGTGAAGTTTGTGGCGCCTGTGGCGGCCGGGGCGGAGCGCGCCATAGGCGAGCCCGCTTGAAGGGGAGGGACAGGCGTTACTCGCCTGGAGGCGCGGTAGTCTCGCCATCGTAATAGTCGACTGCCGACGCAGCGCGATGCAGCTCTCGCAGGTTAGGTGCACCGGGTGCAGCTGCGAAGACGCCAATCTTGTTCGAATCCGGGTACTCGCAGACTTCTACATCCGCCATGTTTGACAGCGAGAGATAGCGCATCGTCGAATTGCCGGTGTTGATGATCTGGTGTGCAACGTCCGCGCCTCCAGTTGGGCATGCGATCACGTCGTGTTTGCGGATGCGGTATCTCTGGTTGCCGAAGCGCAGTTCACCCTCGCCCTCGATGATGAGAAACATCTCTTCTTCAGCGCGGTGGGAGTGGAACGGACACTGAGCCTTGCCTGCTGGGAGTTCAGTCAGGTTGTACCCAAGCTGGCAAGCGCCAATGGAAGCGCTGAAGCGTGCACGCCTCGATGTGTAGTAATCGTTGTCCTCGACGTCATCGAACTCGAGCTCGTCCAGGTTCACAAGTGGCTTCGGCATACATTCTCCAAAAGCAGGCGCCCCAGGCAACGGTCACGAATTGGACGCTCGCAAGTTGTCAGTGACACCTAAACGTTCGACTTCGGCGGGCCATCGAAAGCGGGGTCCGCTTGGACCAAGGGCTAGGCACTGTACCGCGCGGGCGTGGCTGAATTCTCGTGTTCGAGGCGCTCTGAGACTTTTCCACGGCGGCGGTCGGCGCTTGCGACGAACCGGCCGGCGCGGTGGGAAAGTCGGTCTTCATGTTACGCGACAGTCTTGGTGAATCGATCGGCGTAGAGGATGGCGAATTGGTTCATTGCCTCCTTCCAGTTGTGCGCTGCGCGGCCCCAGTCGGCCGTGATGTTTCGCAGCGCCAGATCAATTTGCTCGCCGCATCGTCGCTGGCGAGGTGCCCGCGCGACTTATGATCTTGCGCAACTTCGAGTTGATGCTCTCGATCGCGTTGGTCGGGTAGATCACGCGGCGCGCCGGCGGGAACGCGAAGAATGGGATCACGCGATCCCACGCACGGCGCCACGCTGCCGCGACGGAGCCGGGAACTTCTGGCCCCACGGCCCACGCTCGAAGGCCTCCAGCTCGGCCTGTGCCGCCTCGGCGCTGGCGGCTGTGTAGATTGGCTTGATCGCGGCGGCCAGCTGCTTGCGTCCTTCCAGCTCGCGCAATCCAGGCTGTTGCGGATCAGGTGCACGATGCAGGTCTGCAGCGTCGTGACCGGAAACACCGTGCCCAGGGGCCTCGGGTATGCCCTTGAGGCCATCCGTGACGGCGATCAGGATGTCATTGACGCCACGCGTCTTCAGGTCGTTGAACACCTTCATCCAGAACTTGGCCCCTTCGGTGTTCTCGATCCACAGCCCGAGGATGTCGCGGGTACCGTCGGGCAACACGCCCAGCGCCAGGTAGATCGCCTTGTTGCGCACCACCGCGTCCTCGCGGATCTTGACGCGCAACGCATCGAAGAACACCACGGGGTACATCGGCTCGAGCGGGCGGGCCTGCCAGGCGCCAACCTCGGTCATCACCGCGTCGGTGACGCTGCTGATGAACTCCGCCGACACGTCCACGCCGTACTGGTCAGTCAGAAAGCACTGCACCTCGCGCACCGTCATCCCGCGTGCGTACATCGCGATGATGATTCCGAGCTTCGAGGCTCGTGGTCATAGTCATCTCCGCCGCGAGTTGCGCTGAACAACCCGTAGCTTGCCACGGCTTAAGTCAAGACGCGCAACATTTGACCTGTAAGCGGCGGGCGACGGTCACAGCCCGTTGACTGTTCGCTTGCAGGAGGGGTTGGGTGTCATCGACCTAGCTAGAGGCCCAGACCACGGGACCTTGCTCTTTGCGTTCTTGCCCGAAAGCGACAAGGAACCGACAAGAGACTCGGTGGTGATGAAGTAGCGAACTCACGACCGTCCTGCGAACGTCAGCAATCCACCGCATTTGCGTAGGCGCCGGGAACCGCCCAGCACACCGCCGGCAACGTGTCTCGGAACTCCATTTGCCCCGCCTGCTCAAGTTCATCGGAGCCGCACACCAGGGCGTTCAATTGGTCTGCGAACTCGCTCCAGATTCCAACGGTAGCAGGGCCGCCGATCGAGTCGGTTGTCGTCGATGCTTCAATCAAGATCATTTCCTGCTCCAGGCCAGACTGGATTTCTGGCATGGGGACAGTGTCTCGGGTATGGAGATCGGCCGCAGTGCAATGCGGCGCACGCCGCGTGTGACTTATTCACAAGGCCTGAACGGCTGCGGCGCGAACGTGGGACAAGTCTTTGGGTCTGCCCTCATCGATGTGTTGGCGGCTTGATCTGCGTCAGGTGCGCAATCAAACGATGCAGGATGATGCACGCGGTATCCACCATCAACGCTCGCTTTTCGGGAATACTTCAAATGACTCTCGCACACGCCATCGTCTGGACCGACCACGTGTCCGCCCAACTCCTTCAACTCAACGCCGAACAGGTGCACGTGCACAAGGTGCATGCCCGTAGCCACCCAACAGCGCAGCATGGCAGCGGTGTGCGTACCGAGCACGAATTCTTCGGCGCCGTCTGCGACGCGCTTGATGGCGTCGCGCAGGTGCTGGTGACCGGATCGCACACCGCGCTCGCAGACTTTCGCCACTACGTCGAAAAGCATCGTCCTCAGACTGCCAGGCGTGTTGTCGGCTACGAGGTGACAGACCACCCGAGCGAGAACCAGCTCGCAGCGCGCGGTCGTGAGTTCTTCGCTCGGCGTGAGCTCGGGGTCAAGGGCCTGGCCTGATCCCCGGCGCTCCATCGCGGGCGCGACCAGAGCGTCGGATGTTGACCAGGATCAAGCGCGCACCGGTCCCGCCGACACACCATCACTCCACACACACGCACGTTGGAGGTCTCAATGAAGATCCTGTTGGCAGTCGATGGCAGCCATGTCACCAAGCGCATGCTGAGCTACATCGCGGCGCACGACGAATTGCTCGGACCGGGGCACGACTATACGGTCCTCACCGTGATTCCTGCCGTGCCCGGATACGCGGTGGAGTTCCTCGCGCCGAAGACAATCGACGGTCACTACGCGGACGAGTCGGAGCGGGTCTTTCATCCGATTCGCGCCTTCGCCGGGCAGCGGGGCTGGCAGGTTCGGCTGGTGTACGAGTCGGGGCAGGCTGCCGAAGCGATCGCGTCGATGGCCGAGCGCGAGCACTTCGATCTCGTCGTAATGGGCACGCACGGGCATTCGTCGCTCGGCAGCGTCGTGCTCGGCTCGGTGTCGACCGGCGTGCTGGCGCGTTGCAAGATTCCGGTGCTGCTGATCCGCTGACGGGTTCGCTTGGACCGCGCCGCGATGCTCGCTGCTGCAAGGGGCCCGGCCGTGATCGACGCGCGTTCGCCGCTTTGCGCGGCGGTGCTGGACGACGAGCTCGAATACGCTCGCTTCACGCGCTGGACGCCCGCCGAAGACGGGCGGCGCAGAGCCGAGTCGTCGCTGCGCCTGAGCGGCATGCATTGCGCCGCGTGTGCGGCGACGATCGAAGAGGTATTGCGCCTCGTCGAGGGCGTGATCGATGCACGTGTCAGTGCGGCTGCCCAGTGTGCGACCGTGCAGTGGGATCCCGCGCGCACCCGGCCGTCCGCGCTGGTGGGCGCGATCGAGAGCGCGGGTTACTCGGCCGCGCCCGACACGGCGGCCGGCACGCGCGCGCTGCGGCGCAAGGAGTCGCGCGACGCGCTGTGGCGACTCTTCGTCGCCACGTTCTGCACGATGCAGGTGATGATGCTCGCCACGCCGTCGTATGTGAGCAGCGCGCGCGAGCTTGCGCCGGACCTGAAGCAGCTGCTCGACTGGGGCAGCTGGCTGCTGACCCTGCCGGTGTTGTTGTTCGCAGCAGCACCATTCTTCACCGGCGCGTGGCGCTCACTGCGCACTCGCCGCATCGGCACGGATGTGCCGGCAGCGCTGGGGGTGCTGGTCGCGTTCATCGCGAGCAGCGGTGCAGCCTTCAACCCCGGCGGCCTGTTCGGCCATGAGGTGTATTTCGATTCGCTGACGATGTTCGTCAGCTTCTTGCTTGGCGGCCGCTATCTCGAGATGCGGGTTCGCCACCGCGCCGAGACCTCGCTCGAAGACTCGATCGGCCGCCTGCCCGAGACCGCGCTGCTTGAGAAGGCCGACGGCAGCAGCTCGCCGGTCAGCGTGTTGCGGCTGCAGCGCGGCGACGTTGTGCGCGTACCGGTCGGGCAGGCCTTCTGCGCAGACGGCGTGCTGACGCATGGCGCCACGCGCGCTGACGAATCGCTGCTCAGCGGCGAATCCGCGCCGGTGGGCAAGGTCATCGGTGACAGCGTCATCGCGGGCAGCTTGAACCTCGGTGCGCCGGTCGCGATGCGCGTCGAGCGCGTCGGTGCCGACACGCGCTACGAGGCGATCATCGCAATGATGCGCGACACCCGCAGCCAGCGTCCGGCGATGCTGCACGGCGCCGATCGCTGGGCCGCGCCGTTCCTGTGGGCGGTGCTGCTGCTGGCCGCATGCGCGGCCGCCGTCTGGAGCGTGATCGATCCGTCGCGTGCGGTGTGGGTGGCGGTGTCGGTGCTGATCGTGACCTGCCCGTGCGCGCTGTCGCTTGCGGCGCCGTCGGCGTTGTTGTCGTCGGCGGTCGCGATGGCGCGCGGCGGCGTGATGCTGCGTCGCATCGAGGCGATCGAAGGCCTGGCGCGCATGAAGACGCTGTTCATCGACAAGACTGGGACGCTGACCGAAGCGCGGGGCCAGGGCGTCCAGATGATCCGAATCGACTACAGCCCGCGCTGGAGCGACGCTGTGTTGCGCGGCACGGCGGCGTCACTCGCGGCCTGGTCCGCGCACCCGCTCGCCAGGGCGCTGGCGAAAGAGAACGAAGGCAGGGGCGCCGCGTGGTGCGAGCTTGCCGAGGCGCCGGGGCAGGGCATACAAGGGCGCGCAGGCGACGCGTCGGTGTGGCGACTCGGCAAGAGCCAGGCGATGCACAGCGTCGCGAACGGCGCCGACGAGGTCGAGACCTGGCTGAGTTGTGACGGTGCGCCGGTCGCCTGTTTCCGGTTTGTAGAAACGCTTCGCGCGGACGCGGCTGCCGCAGTACGCGCGCTGGAACGCGACGGCGTGCGGATCGCGCTGATCTCGGGCGACATGCCCTCACGAGTCGAACGCATCGGTCGATTGCTCGGCCTCGCCGATTGCCGCGGCGGCATGACACCGCAAGACAAGCTGACTGCCGTGCGCGATGCCCAGGCCCGCGGCGAACGCGTCGCGATGCTGGGTGACGGCATTAACGATGCGCCCGTTCTGGCACAGGCCGACACCTCGCTCGCGATGGGCGAGGGCGCGCAGATCGCGCGTGCTCAGGCCGACGGCGTCCTGGTCTCGAATGCGTTGCAGGACGTGGTGCGGGCGCGTGCGCTGGCGAAGAAGACTTTACGCGTGGTGCAGCAGAACTTTGTCTGGGCGGCCGCCTACAACGCCGCGTGCGTGCCGCTGGCGTTGCTCGGCTGGCTGCCACCGTGGACGGCCGGCCTGGGCATGGCGACGAGTTCGCTGGTCGTCGTTCTCAACTCCTTGCGCCTCGCGCGCTGACGTGTCGTGGACATCCTGTACCTGCTGATCCCGCTGTCAGTTGTGCTGGTGCTGGGCATCCTAGGCGTGTTCGCGTGGGCGCTTCACGGCGGCCAGTTCGATGACCTCGAACAGCACGGCGAGCAGATTCTGGATGCCGCGGCCGATTCCCTTGATACGCATCAAATAACCTAGAGCCGACGCATCGAAGAATCCCCCTTGTCAACACAGCTTTGCGAAGAAACGGGGGCTCTCGATGGATGTGAACGCACAGACCGCGTCACCGGTGAACTACACCGACGAATCCGTGCGCGCGTTCGCGCTCGCGTCCGTGGTGTGGGGGGTCGTGGGCATGCTGGTGGGCGTGATCATCGCCGCGCA
>JANYBE010000129.1 GCA_025360945.1 Rhizobacter sp.
GTGACGCTGCTGATCAACAACGCCGGCATCGCCGCGACTGGTGGCTTTCTGGCCAAGGACAGCGTGGCCTCTGCGCAGCGCCACCTCGACACCAACTTCTTCGGCCCACTGCGCCTGACCCGGGCCTTCGCACCGGTGCTCGCGGCGAACGGCGGTGGCGCGATCCTGAACGTGCTGTCGATCGCGAGCTGGATCAACGGCCCGTTGCTGGGCAACTACGGCATGAGCAAGTCGGCCGCGTGGGCGATGACGAACGGCACGCGCATCGAGTTGTCCGAACAGACAACGCAGGTGCTGGCCTTGCACGTGGGCTTTATCGACACCGACCTGACGGCAGGCCTTGACGTGCCCAAGACCGCGCCCGACGTGGTCGTGCGCTCGGCGCTGGACGCGCTCGAGGCCGGCGCGAGCGAGGTGCTGGCCGACGAGATCACGCGCAAGGTGCACAAGGGCTTGTCGGCCGAGCCGGCGGTCTATCTGCAGCCGATCAGCCGTTGAGGGCGCGATGACTGTCGCCACCAACATTTCGCCGGCGATATCCCTCGGCGAGAGCCGCGCGCTGTCGCCCTGGCCGATCTTCTGGATCGCCAGCATCGCGGTCTTCCTCGTCTCGCTCGACACGACAATGCTGTTCGCCGCGTTCCGCGCCGTGCGCGCCGGCTTTGCCGGCACCTCGGCCGCCGACATGTCCTGGGTGCTCAACGCCTACACCGTCGTCTACGCGGCGATGCTGATCCCGGCCGGCGGCCTGGCCGACACGCACGGGCGCAAGAAGATCTTCATGCTCGGTGTCACGCTGTTCCTCGCCGCCTCGGCGGCGTGTGGACTCGCGGGAAGCGTTGGGTGGCTGATCGCGGCCCGTGTCGCGCAGGCGGTTGGTGCGGCGCTGCTGACGCCGGCCTCGCTGTCCATCGTGCTCGACGCCTTTCCGCAGAGCAAGCGTGCGGTTGCGGTCAGTCTGTGGGGCGCAGTTGGCGGGCTTGCAGCGGCGATCGGGCCCAGCTTGGGGTCGTTCGTCGTCGACGCGGTCGGCTGGCCCTGGGCCTTCTACCTGAACCTGCCGCTGGGCGCGCTGTCGTTGTGGCGCGGCGCGACCTTGCTGAAGGAGGCGAAGAGGGCCGAGAGCCAGCGCCCGGTCGATGGCGTCGGCATGGGCCTGCTGATCGTCGGCGTCGGCGCGCTCGCGTTGAGCATCGTGCAGTCGGGGTCACCGCACTGGTCGCGCACCGAGCTGATCATGGCCGCGAGCACCGGTGCGATCGCCCTGATCGGGTTTGTGATGTGGGCTCGCGTGGCGAGTGCGCCGCTGGTCGACCTTGGTCTGTTCAAGCACCGCACCTACACCTTCGTGAACCTCGCGACGCTGGCCTTCGGCATCGCGTTCTCGATGATGTTCTTCGCGTTTTTCTTCTACATGACCGAGGTCTGGCACTACACGCTGCCGCAGGCCGGCCTGGCGATCACGCCGGGTCCGCTGCTCGTCATCCCGTTCGCGATCATGTCGGGGCGCCTCGCGGCGCGGCTCGGGCACCGGCCGTTTCTCGTCGGCGGCGGGCTGATCTACGCTGGCGCGGGTTTGTGGTTCGCCCTCGTACCCGGCCCACAGGCCGCGTACCTGACGCACTGGCTGCCGGGCCTGGTGATGAGCGGCATCGGCGTCGGGTTGGTGTTGCCCTCGCTGTCGGCCGCGGCGGTGAACCGCCTGCCCGCCGATCAGTATGCGGTCGGCAGCGCGGTGAATCAGGCGACGCGCCAGATCGGCTCGGTGATCGGCGTGGCGATCACGGTGCTGCTGCTCGGCCACGCGGGGCTGACGCACGCGAGCTTCATGCCGCTGTATGGCTGCCACGTGGCGCTGGCGCTGCTGACGGCGCTGCTGTGCCTGCCGGTGAACACGCGGCCGGTTGCGGTCAAGCCCTGAGTCGGGTCACTGGCGCACGGCCTCGATCTCGATCAGCACACGCACGCTGTCAGCCACGAACGGCAGGCTGTGCGTGATGCCGAACGTACTGCGCTCGATCCTGGTATCGAAGTCGCCGCCACAGACTTCGCGCGCCGGCTCGGTGGCCTGGCGGCACGAGAAGCGCTGCGCGCGCAGCGTCAGCGTCTGGCTCACGTTGCGCAGCGTAAGTTCGCCGGTGACCGACGCGAGCCGCTCGCCATCGAAGCTGAAACGCTGCGCGACGAAATACGCGCTCGGGTACTCGGTCGTCGCCAGCACGTAGGGCCCGCGCACGACGCCGTCGAACGGCGCAAACCCAGTCGAAACTGCGCCGGTCGCAATCGTGAACGAGGCGCTCCCGCTGTGCGATTCGCGGTCTAGCGTGATGCTACCGGTGATCGCATCGAAGCGGCCGCGCGAGGTCGAGGTGCCGAAGTGCCTGATCTCCCAGTGCACGTGCGTGTGCTGTGGATCGATCGTGAATTCCTGCGGCGCCGCATGCGCCGCACCCACCGCGCCGCCAGCCGCGAGGGCCACCAGAGCGCGACGGGGTGCGAACATGCTTATTGTTTGATCGCTTCGATCTGGATCAGAAGGTGGATCGTGTCGGGCAGGCCGTAGTTCAGGCCGTAGGACATGCCGTACTGGGTGCGCGTGATCGTGGTCTCGAAGTCGCCACCGCAGGTCTCGCGCTTCAGCATCGGGTTCATGTAGCAGTTGAAGTTGCTGGCCTTGAGCGTGACCGGCTGGGTCTTGCCGAGTAGCGTCAGCGTGCCGGCGACCTCACTGACCTTGTCACCGGTAAAGCTGAACTTGTCGGCGCTGAACTTGGCCGTGCCGAATTCGGCGGCGTTGAAGAAGTCCTTGCTCTTCAGGTGCGTGTCGAGTGCGGTCACGCCGGTATCGATCGAGGTTGCGTCGATGGTGATGTCGGCCTTGCCGCTCTTGGCGGCTTTGTCGAGCGTGACCGAGCCTTCCTTCTTGTCGAAACGGCCGCGCAGCGTCGAGGTGCCGAAGTGGTTGGCCTCGAAGGTCACGAAGGTGTGCGAGGGGTCGATCGCGTAGGTCGCGCTCTCGGCGTGGGCGCTGAAAGCGCCGGCGGCGAGCAGGCAGGTGAGTAGGGTCTTGGTCATGGTCATGTTCCGGCTGCGTTGAAGAGGAATGGGAGAGGAGTTGAGAGGGGGGTGGACATCAGAGCGCGCCCACGCCCGTCAGCGTGAGCTTGAACCTGACTTGCACGTCGTTGGCGACCATCGAGGTGTCTTTCCAGTCGCCGTCGCCGATCTTAAAATCGAGTCGCTTGATCACGAACGTGCCGCTGGCCGTCGTGCTGGTACCGGCCTGCGCGAGTGCGACCGGCACGGTCACGTCGTGGCTCGCGCCCTTGATCACGAGCTTGCCGGCCACATCGAACTTACCGGGGCCGGTGGCCTTCACCGTACCGCTCTGAAAGGTGGCTTGCGGGAAAAGCTTGGTATTGAACCAGTCAGACTTGACGAGCTCTGCCTCGGTCTCGGCCGAGCCCAGCGCGGCGCTGCCGATCTCGATCGTAAAGGCGATCTTCGCGGCGTCGGGCTTCTTCGGATCGAACGCGATCTGCGCGTCGAACTTCCTGAACTTGCCGTCCACCGAAACGCCCATCTGCTTGCTGGTGAAGGCGATCTCGCTCTGCGCGGGCACGAGCTTTTGCTGCGCGCTGCACGGTGCGGCAAAGCCGGCGGCCAGGGTGAGGGCGGAAACGATGAGGTAGATTTTCATGGGGTTTGTGAAGTGGTCGACTTGTCGTGCGGCCACATGCGCAGCAGCAGGCCGTCCCGATCGAGGAACTGGTGCTTGAGCGCCGCGGCGATGTGCGCGAGCACGACGAAGGCAAGCGCGAAAGCGAGCATGTGGTGGGATGATTTCAGGAGCTCGGCCAGCGCCCTGTCCACCGGCATCAAGTCGGGCAGCGGGATCACGCCGAAGACGACGACGGGAAAGCCTGCCGCCGAGCTGTAGGCCCAACCGGCGAGCGGCACGAGGAAGAACAGGCCGTACAGCACGCCGTGCGTGGCGTGCGCGGCGCGCTGCTGCCAGACCGGCATCGGCACGTCTGCCGGCGGGCGGTGGGTCAGGCGCCACAACAGCCGCAGGGCCGACAGCGCGAGGATCGTGATGCCGGCCCACTTGTGCCAGTTGAAGAGTTTCAAGCGCATTGGCGAGATCGCCATGTCCGACATCGTGAGACCGACGCAGAACGAGCCCGCAATCAAGACCGCGAGCAGCCAGTGCAAGGCGATGGCAAGCGTGCCGTAGCGATCGGTGGGCGAGGATGTCATCGGCAGTGCTGCGGTGTGCAAGGCCCAGATTCTGAGCGCCGTACCGCGCGGGATGTTTCGCCGGGGTTGACGGAACCGTTCAATAAATCCGCAGCCCGGATCGGCTCAGTCCAGCAGCACCAGCTTGTCTTGGCGTCGCGCGCGCTCGGTCTCGCTGGCCGGCAGTACCGCCGATTTCTCGCCGGCCGAGCCCCACACCAGATCGACCCGATCGCCGTCCAGTTCTTCGATCAGGCATGGTCCGACCGGGATGGTGCGCTTGCGCCCGTTCGGCGCGATGAAGGGGATCGGGTCGGTCACGCGGGCCGAATGGGTCGAGCCATGGAGAGGGTGGATCGCGTCCACGCCCGATGCCGTTGGGTCGACGCGAGTCATTGCCGACCTGCCTCGTACCGTTGCCGGAGCGCCCGCTCGTTGCCCGAGCGGGTCTGCGCATCGAACCCGCAGTCGGTCGATTCGGCCACCTGCTGGTCGGTTGCGCCGACCGGGATCAACTCCTCGATCAGCAGACTGCCATAGCGCTGCGCACGCAGCGCGTGGAAGCGTATCGCGGTTTCGGCGATCATGTCGGCCGCTTCCTGATTGCGCGCCCGCACGACCAGAAAGCTGCTGCCCTGGCGCGCGAGTTCGCCGTGAATTTTCACGAGATTGAGCTCCTGGCCGATGCCGGCGAGCATGCCGGCGTGCGCAAGGTCCTGTTCGACCTGCGCCAGCATCCGCGCCGGCGTGTAGCCGGTGACATCCTCGTCGGCGAAGCCTGCGGCGAAGAGCGCTGCGCCCGCGTCGTGGCATTCCTCTTCGGACGGGAAGGCCACGATCACATGGCCTACCGGCTTGAACACGCCGTAGGAATGGAAGCCAGGGGCTTCGGTCATGGTGCAGTCTCCGCGGTTGAGGCACGCGCACCCAGTGTGGCCACGCCGCCGCACGCGGGCTGTAGGACAGCGCCGTCAATTGGCAGGGGTCATCGTCCGTCGCCGGCGCGGCGCAGGCTCAACGCGCGCGCCTAGGAGGGCAGCCCCTAGGCGGCGCGCTGCTGCTTGCCCGCGCGCCACTCGGTCATCAGCGCGGTCCACTTCGGGCGCGCTGCGGCGAGATGGCGCTCCTTTACATGGCCATATCCGCGGATGTCTTCAGGAACGCGCGCGATCTCGGCCGCGAGTGCTAGATTGCCGACGCTCACCGAGACGAGAACCTCGTCAATCGAGGCCATGTACTCGACGATCAGCGCACGCTCGATCTTGCGCTCCTCGGTGCGGCCGAACACGTCGAGCGCCGTGCCGCGCAGGCCCTTGAGTTTTGCCAACAGCCTGAAGCCGCTCAGCATGGAAGGGCCGAACTTGGACTTCTGCAACTCGCCCTTGTCGTTTTTCTTCGCCGTCAGCGGCGGCGCGAGGTGGTAGTTGATCTTGTAATCGCCCTCGAACTGCGACGCGATCCTGGCGAGAAACGCCGGGTCGCTCTGCAGCCGCGCGACCTCGTACTCGTCCTTGTAGGCCATCAGCTTGAATAGGTAGCGCGCGACCGCCTCGCTCAGCTTCTTGCTGTTCAGCGGTGTCTCGGCGGCGCGCACCTTCTCGACGAAGGCTTTGTATTGCTGCGCGTACGCGACGTTCTGATAGGCGGTCAAAAACTCGACACGCTGTTTGATCATGTCGTCGAGGTTCACGCTCTTCTTGATGAACTCGATCACCTGCGCGGGCTTCATGAGCGCCTGCACGGCCGCAAGGTCGTGCGCAGCACGCCGGCCCCATTCGAACGCGAGCTTGTTGTTCTCAACCTGCATGTTGTTCAGTTCGATCGCCCGCATAATCGCGGCGTGACTCAGTGGCACGCGGCCCTTCTGCCAAGAGTAGCCGAGCATTAGCGGGTTGGTGTAGAGCGAGTCGCCGACGAGTTGCACCGCGAGTGCATCTGCATCCAGCGTACCGACGTTGCCCGCCCCCGCCGCGACCAGCACCGCGGTGTCGCAGTTCGCAGCCGGGAACTGCCAGTTTGGGTTTGTAACGAACGCCGCCGTCGGCGAGCCGTGGGTGTTCATCGCTACATACGTGCGGCCTTCGCGCATCACGACCAGCGTGCTCTTGTTCGCGGTGACGATCGGATCGCAGCCGATCACCAGGTCGGCCTCGGCGGTGCCGACCTTGGTCGTGAGGATAGCGTCCATGCGGTTCGCGATCTGGATGTGGCTCCAAGTTGCGCCACCCTTTTGCGCCAGGCCCGCGGCGTCCTGCGTCACGATGCCCTTGCCCTCGAGGTGCGCGGCCATGCCGAGCAGCTGGCCGATCGTGATCACCCCGGTGCCGCCGACGCCGGCGACGACGATGCCCCACGGCGTTTCGGCAAGAGGCAGTGAAGGCTCGGGCAGAGGCGGGAGCGCGAACGGATTCGGTCGCGTCGTGTCTTTTTTCTTGCCTTTGAGCTGCCCGCCTTCGACCGTGACGAAGCTTGGGCAGAAGCCCTTCACGCAGGAGTAATCCTTGTTGCAGGTGTTCTGGTTGATGCGGCGCTTGCGGCCGAACTCGGTCTCGACCGG
>JANYBE010000425.1 GCA_025360945.1 Rhizobacter sp.
TTTGCTCCATGTTACCTTTCGAAACTGTCAAAACTTTCCAAACGTTTTTCCGTTGCCTCCGCCGATAACGCTACCGAGTAGGCCCCCGGCAACGCCGCCGACCACGGTGCCAGCAATACGGTTGCTGTCCTTCACGGGTGCTTCATGCTGCACCTGAACATCTTCGCAGTGCTCTCGTGGCGTAGAGACTGTCTCCGTGACTTCCTTGACGGCGACAACCTCGGCGAAGGTCGGCTTGTTCAGGGACTTGTAGCCAGTAACGGCACCTGCCCCGAGCACTACCATGGCGATTCCGCCAACCAACACGCCCTTAATCATTGACTTGTCCATACGCTTCCCTCTGTAAAGAGCCATTTTCGTCGCCAAAGTGCGCGGTGAGTTTTTCTTTCAGCGTCGCACCGTGCGAATCTCACGACGAAGCTCTCGGCGCTTCAGAGGTTTGAAGGGAAGGTGGAAATTTTGCGGATGAGCACACCGGTCACGATGTCGGCGTGGCTACGCACCGCGGGGTGTGCGGCAAGCCAACCTCGATTTCTGCTTGGCGGGGTGGCACAGCGCACCACTGAAAACTTCGCCAAAACTCAGTGCATTGGGGGGCGTGGCCTCTAAGCTTCGCGCGGTGACCATTCGCGCCACAACTGCGCCGTGGCGCACCACTGCGAAGCCTGCGGCAAAGAACCTTCCGCGATGCTCGAACCGGACGAGTTCCCCGCCGACCGCCTGGCGCTGGCGCAAGACAGGAGGTCCGTTATCGTTCGTTATCGTGGCCAACGATAACCTCTGGCCGTCTTGCTGCTGTCATACACTTCGATTAAAATCGAAGCATTATGACTGAAGAGCAAGCCGTCAAGGCACTGGCAGCGCTGGCGCACCCACTGCGACTACGCGTGTTTAGAGCGCTCGTCGTTGTCGGTGAGCCTGGCCTCACCGCAGGTGCAATTCAAGAAGGGATTCAAACCCCTGCGGCAACGCTTTCGTTTCACCTGAAGGAGTTGGCCCAGTCTGGGCTGGTCACACAGGAGCGCAGCGGCCGCAACTTCATCTACAGGGCCGCGTACACCGAGATGAACGTGTTGCTTAAGTACCTCACCGAAAACTGCTGCGAAGGCGCCGCCTGTGCCATCGAGCCTCTAGCCACTGCTTGCGGCTGCTAAGGAGCCACCATGGCAACGACGCAAAGACTCGACGGCCTGACCATCCTTAGAAAACTCAAAAACATCGGCAAGGCTTGACTCTCGTGACTACTAACATTCTCATTCTTTGCACGCACAACAGTGCGCGCAGTGTCCTCGGCGAGGGCATGCTCAACCACTGGGCCGAGAAGCTCGGCAAGGATGTCCGCGCCTTCAGCGCCGGAAGTTCGCCCGGCGGTCGCATCAATCCCTATGCGCTTAAAGCTCTGGGCAACGCCGGCCTCGATGCCAGCGGGTTTCGGTCGAAGGGCTAGGATGAGTTCACTGAGGCCGGCAGCGTTCCGCTCCGCGCGGTCATCACGGTCTGCAACGGTGCAGCCGCCGAGCAGTGCCCGGTCTTCTTCGGTGGTAAAGGTCAGCCCGTCACAGTGCACTGGGGCTACCCGGACCCTTCGAACGCTCCCGAGGCTGGCAAGAAGACGGCATTCGAGCTGACGCGCCAGGCCATCAGCTACCGGATGCTGCAGCTCGTGCAGTTGCCGCTTGAGACCATGAGCGACGCCGAACTGAAAAAGGCGCTCCACGACATATCGAGCAATTGACGTGGGGGCTACTGCATCACAGAAGCTGTTCGCAGAGACGCTGGGCACGGCCCTCCTGCTCGCCGTGGTCATCGGCTCCGGCATCATGGCCGAGCGCTTGGCGGGTGGGAACGCGGCCATCGCGTTGCTCGCGAACACTTTAGCGACGGTGAGTGGCCTCTACGTGCTCATCGAGGTCTTTGGGCCTGTCAGTGGTGCGCACTTCAATCCGGCGGTCTCGCTGGTGATGGCGTCGCGCGCCGAGTTGGCGTGGTCGCTGTTGGCGCCCTATGTTCTTTCGCAACTTGTGGGTGCGATGCTCGGCGCGTGGCTGGCTCACGCGATGTTCGACACGAGCATCCTGCAGTTCTCGACGAGGGTACGCGCGGTCCGGGCCAATGGATTGCCGAAGGGGTGGCCACCTTTGGGTTGGTGCTAGTCGTCTTGCGTGCGCCGGCGATTCGGGTCGCTGCCATGGTGGCGTGCCATATCGGCGCGGCGTACTGGTTCACCGCGTCGACGTCGTTTGCCAATCCTGCAGCCGCCTTCGGGCGCATGTTTAGCGATAGTTTTGCCGGCATCGCACCGGCGAGCGTGCCCGGGTTCGTGGTTGCCGAGTTGGTCGGGGCGAGTCTGGCTGTCGCGGTATGCAGGCTCTTCAGGGCGCCGACTGCGGAAGTACCCCTGCGTTGACGTCGCAAATGGCTGCAACTGACCGCTGAAAGAAGCTACGTGTTCGAATCCGATCAGACTTCCCCTACTCTGCACTCTGAGTTTTTCGACGTCCCGGACCGAGAGAGACTGACGGTATGCGAGCCCTCGCAGCACCGCCCTTGCTTTCTTCTGCTCTATGGCTCTGTGCGCGCCAGGTCATACAGCCGCTTCCTGACGTTCGAGGCCGCGGGCCTCCTGGAAGCCATGGGCGGTGAAGTCAAGATTTTTGACCCCACCGGACTGCCGCTGCCGGACGATGCACCGGAAACGCATCCCAAGGTTCAGGAGCTTCGAGAACTTGCTGCCTGGGCTGAAGGCATGGCCTGGTGCTCGCCGGAGCGGCACGGCGCGATGACCGGGGTCATGAAGTCGCAGATTGACTGGATACCGTTGTCGGTGGGGGCCATCCGGCCGACGCAGGGGAAGACGCTCGCGGTGATGCAGGTCTCCGGCGGCTCGCAGAGCTTCAATGCAATCAATAGCCTCAGGCTCCTTGGCCGCTGGATGCGAATGTTGACCATTCCGAACCAGTCCTCGGTCGCAAAGGCCTATGACGAGTTCACGGAGGAGGGTCGGATGAAGCCCTCCGCGTACTACGACCGAGTCGTCGACGTGATGGAGGAGTTGTTCAAGTTCACGCTGCTGACGCGCGACCTCAGCCCTTACCTAGTCGACCGGTACAGCGAGCGCAAGGAGACCGCCGAAAAGCTGTCGAAGCGCGTCAAGCAAGACTCCTTCTAACGGCACATTCCATGACGCTGGGCCGCTCCGGAACCCTGTTAACGATATCGAGCAGCTGTTCCGCCGACTGCGCCGCCTCGGGATCACAACCGAAGAGTTCCGTAGCGACGATTGACGCGGTGTCGCCGAATCTCGGCAAGCACCACCTCAGGTCGCGCCCGAGGCTGCCGATGCCGGCGGTGCGGGAACAAGGGGCACAGGGTCTTCCGAATGCGCTTGGCCTTCGCAGCCCGGCAGCACGATGAACTTCGCGGCCAGCGTCGTCCCCGTCAGAGCGCCGACGGCCTTGATCGGATGGCCGACGACCAGACATGTCGCGTTTCCTTCGACGTAGATCGCACCAGTCGGGTCGACCCTATATGTGCCGGGCACGACCCAGGGGCCATCAGCCTTGGTCACATTCACTGCAAACGTGCCATCGGCGTTCAACGTCGTGATTGCTCCATTGACGCCGGTGAACTTCTCGCCCGGAGTCTTCTTGCGCTCATCACCGGACGATGCACCTTCCACATCTACGACCGTAGCCGTCACCGTCGCCGAAGTTCCGGTACCGTTGACGACACCACCGAACTCAAGGGTTACACCGGCCGTAAGATCGGCTGCCGAACCGTGCGCGAACTTGGCCGAGGTAATGTCCACCACAACGCTGTTGGCGCCCGGCAAGAAGTTGGCCTCGTTAATCGAGACGGTCACCAGGTTGCCCGCCACCACCGTGACCACGCCTTCGCCCCGTGCGCGAGGCACGTCGGGCTGGCCCGCAGGCTCGACGTGCACGACCGAGGCCAGCACCGTCACTGGGTCTGCGGTCGTTGCGCCAGGTGTGACAGTGCCCTTGACCTCGATGCGCTCGCCCACAGTGATGTCGGACAGCGCAAGAACCCTTCCGTCCGCTTCGTTGAGCAGCACGGCGTCCTTCGCCAACGTGACGACCACTCCATTGCCGAGGCGTGCGTCGTTGATCGTGATGGTGCCGGCGACGGCATCGACACTTTGTACCGTGCCGTGGATTTCCGCCTGCTGGCGCACGAACTTCTTGAAGGCATCGCCGGGCTTGGGCAATTCGATGGTCGGTGTCACGAGTCCAGTGGCGGCGTCGTAGCTGAACTTGGCGAGATTAAAGTCCAGCACGATCTGCCCACCCGCTGACGCGTCGACGGACACGTTGCGGACCTTCCACACGAAGTCGGTGCCCGCGGCATCGAACTTGCCGTTGGTCGTCGTCGCGCCGTCGAGCGAGACGAGCTGCACGGCGTTGCCCAGCGTGACGCGGATCTCGGTATAGATGCCCGCCGGAATCGTCACCGTCGACATGAACTGGCCGACCGATGCCAACGAGGAGAGGTTGACCACGGCTGGTGAGGCGCTGGCGTCCAGTAGGGTCACTTCGGAGCCGCTACCGTCAACGACGGTGATCTTCTTGATCGAAACCCAGACCTTTGAGTATTCAGTTGCCAGGTTGTCGGTGATGTAGGTCTGAACGGCGACTGACTGCATCTGGGAAAGACCGGGGCCGGTTGTCGAGCCGCCTCCGCCGCAGGCAGCGAGAACCGCAACGGCGGTCGCCGTCAGGGCGATCAGTACATGCTTGGAATTCATCGGTATGGAGCTCCAGGGTTGTGAGATCGCCTCTTACCTGCGATATGGGCAAAATGCCCATATAAAAAGTGTAGGGAGCCCTGGGTCTTAACGCAGTAACGGATTGCACGCAATTGCAAGGAGGCGTGGTCGATTACCTGCTTGCGAATTGGTGCCTTGCTCGGCAACTCTCTTTGCGAAGCGCACTGTGCTACTTGGCGGGATCGCGGTAGGGATGCCCGTTACCGGGCAGGATTGAGGAAGACCGTCTCATGCGACGGCCGGGCCATGACCAGCTCACGCAGCGCTTCCACGGTGGTCGGCCATATTGGGCATTCCCGTCGCTTGCGTCCCTTGCCGAGTATGTTGACCGACGCGTGATCGAGATGCAGAT
>JANYBE010000436.1 GCA_025360945.1 Rhizobacter sp.
AAGCCGAGAAAGAAGACGACGAAGGCATCGCGCCGGGCACGCAGCTCGAGCGTCTTCAGCGCCATGAGGGCGACCGCCAGCGACTGCGAATACAGGAAGTGCGTCAGGACGATGAAGAAGCCAAGGAAGAACACGACGAAGGCATCGCGCCGGGCACGCAGCTCCAGAGTCTTGAGCGCCATCAGTACGACGATCATCGTGATGCCCGGCTCCTTGCCGAGCAGCGTGCGGTACGACCACAGCGTCAGTCCGGAGGCGAGCACAAGCACGCCGAACAGCACCCAGCGGCTCGGCAACGGCGCGTTCGCGAGTGCGAGCCGGGCGCGCCACAACAGCACCGCCAGCGTCAGCATCGAGCACCACGCCGGCAGGTGGTCGGCGTGCGGCAGCACCGTCCAGGCGATCACGAACAGCATGAACAGCGTGTCGCGCGCCTCGCGCGGCAGGCGCTGCCAGCCGGGCCATGCGGAGGTGCGCGCTGCCTCCAATGCGGGCGTCACCGCCACAACGCGAGCGCCTCCAGGCAATGCCGGCGTTGCGCGTCGCCGCTGGCCAGCTCGAGTTCGTGCCTCGGCAGGCGCAGGCCGTACTCGGCGCCGGCGCGGTGTGCCGCAATCGTCCACGCGGTCAGGCGCGACAGACGCTCTTCGGGCGCGAGCGAACCGCAGTCTGACCATGCCAGCCACAGTGCCTGGTGCACGGCGGCGCTGGTGTCGCGGCTGACTAGGTCGCCGCCGGTTTCAATCGCCTTGGCGGCCTTCTTCCACGCGACCAGTTTGGGCGGATCGCCGCGGCGGTAGGCGCGCACGCCTTCGATCTCGCCGCCATCGTTGATGCGCGTCTGCGCTGCGCCCCCTGGCACGGCGCGCGCCAGCGGCAGCGGCGCGGCCGGGTATTCGGGCTTCGGATAGACGAGCAGCTGTGAGGCCGGTCGCCACACCGTCCAGGTGCGAAACAGGCCAAGCGGAAATCGCGTCTCGGCACCGAGCGTTGGTACCTCGTTGCGGCCGCGCACGGTAGCGACGAAGCTCAGCTGCGCGCTTGCCTGGCCGAGCGCGGGCACGTTGATCCAGCTGAGCGAGCCCGACGTGGCGCTCGCAACCTTCAAGCCAATGCCGAAGCGCGCCGTGCCCGGGCTGGTCAGCACCACGTCGAGCAGGACCGCGTCGCCGACGAACACCGGCGCGACCGGTTTCAGGTGCAGCGTGAGCCCGCGCAGCGTCGCGTGCGTGATGTGCATCGAGACGACACCGCTGCCGGCGAGCAGAAAGGTCAGCACGTAGCCGAGGTTGAGCTGGTAGTTGATTGACGCGAGCAGCAGCACGAAAACCGTGAGCGCGAACAGCAGGCCGGCCCTCGTCGGCAGGATGTAGACGTTGCGCTGCGTCAGCTGCAGCGTATCGGTGCGCGGCTGGCGCGATTGAATCCAGCCCCGGAAGCGTTGCCGAAGGCCCTGGCGCGCTGGCGCCGCCGGATCGAGCGCGATGGCGTCCATCGGGTTCAAGGCAACGCGACGGCCTCGATCATCGCGCGCACCTGCTCCTTGGCTCCCCGGCCCGCGCCGGCGACCGGCACGAGGCGGTGCGCGATCGTCTGCGGCAGCACGTACTGCACATCGTCGGGCGCCACGTAGTCGCGCTGGGTCAGCAGCGCGCGCGCGCGCGCCGCACGCAGCACCGCGATGCCGGCACGCGGGCTCAGGCCTTCTACGAACCAGCGGCCCGAGCGCGTCGCCGCGATCAGCGCCTGCAGGTAGTCGAGCAGCGTGTCCGACGCATGCACCTGCTGTACCGCGTGCTGCGCCTCGATCAGGCGCTCGGGTGTCATCACCGCGCTCAAGGTCTGGATCGCCTCGCGCCGGTCCTGACCGGCGAGCAGCGCTCGCTCGCTGGCCTGGTCCGGGTAGCCCAGCGTGATGCACATTAAGAAGCGGTCGAGCTGCGACTCGGGCAGCGGGTAGGTGCCGAGCTGGTCGCTCGGGTTCTGCGTCGCGATCACGAAGAAGGGCACCGGCAGCGCGCGCGTCTCGCCTTCGACGCTGACCTGGTGTTCCTCCATCGCCTCGAGTAACGCGCTCTGCGTCTTCGGCCCGGCGCGATTGATCTCGTCGGCGAGCAATACCTGCGCGAACACCGGGCCGGGGTGGAACACAAAATTCTCTCGGCTGCGCTCGTAGACGCTGACGCCTATCAAGTCGGAGGGCATCAGATCGGCCGTAAACTGGGTGCGCGAAAAGCGCAGGCCGAGCGAGACAGCCAGCGCGTGCGCCAGCGTCGTCTTGCCGACGCCGGGGACGTCTTCGATCAGCAGGTGGCCGCCGGCCAGCATGCAGGCGACGCAGTCTTCGATCTGGGCGCGCTTGCCGACGATAATCGAGGCGATCTGATCCACCAGTGCGGTGAGTTGAGCTGCGAGTGCTTTGTCCATCCGACGACCATACCCGAAAACCCGATCCGCCCATGACGACTGCCTTCTACAGCCATCCCGATTGCCGAGGCCACGACATGGGCCGCGGTCACCCCGAGTGCCCGCAGCGGCTGGCCGCCATCGACGACTACTTACTCGCCAGCGGGCTGGACGTGGCGCTTGAGCGCCATGAGGCACCGCTCGTCGACCTGGACGACGTGGCGCGCGCGCACGCACGCGGCTACGTGAACGAGCTGGTCGACGTGCTCGAGCGCGTGCAGGCCGACGGCCGGATGCGCGCGCTCGACCCCGACACCGTGGCCGGCGCCGGCACCTGGGCGGCTGTGCAACGCGCCGCTGGCGCCGCAGTGGCGGCGACCGACGCGGTGATCGACGGCCGCGCCGAGAACGCCTTCTGCGCCGTGCGCCCACCCGGTCACCACGCAACGCGTAACACGGCGATGGGCTTCTGCTTCTTCAACAACGTCGCGATCGCGGCCCGTCACGCGCTCCACGTGCGTGGCCTGGAGCGCGTGGCGATCGTCGACTTCGACGTGCACCACGGCAACGGCACCGAGGACATCATCGCCAACGACGAGCGCGTGCTGATGGTCAGCATCTTCCAGGATCATTTCTACCCGTTCAGCGGCGGCGTGCCGCTGGGCACCAACATGGTCAACGTGCCGGTACCGGCCTACACGCGCGGGCCCGAGGTGCGCGAGCTGATCGAACAGAACTGGATGCCGCGGCTCGAGGCGTTTCGCCCGCAGATGATCTTCATCAGCGCCGGCTTCGATGCGCACCGCGAGGACGATCTCGGCCAGCTCGGGCTGGTCGAGGCGGACTACGAGTGGATGACGCTGCGCATCAAGGGCGTGGCCGAACGCCACGCGAAGGGCCGCATCGTCTCGTGCCTTGAAGGCGGGTACAACCTCGGCGCGCTCGCGCGCAGCGTGGCAGCGCACCTGCGCGTGCTGGCCGGTATCTGACCGATGGCCGGCCCCCTCAGCGAACAAGACCTGAAGGACCTGCTGGGTTCGCTGACCGAGCCCGGCGCACTCACCGAACTGGCGGTGCTTGCCGGCTGCCTCGGGCTCGCGTGGGCCGTCGTGCGTCTAATCCGCGGACCCCGGTCGCCCGACGGCTCGATCTGGTTCGGCAGGCGCGTCGTCGACGGCGTGCTGTTCCCGGTGCTCGCGCTGGTGCTCGCGTTCGCCGCCAGGCTGGTGCTCCACGCGACCGTCAAGGCGACGGTGTTCAAGCTCGCGGTGCCGATGCTGATCTCGCTCGTCGTGATCCGCCTCAGCGTGCGCGTGCTCGGCGTCACTTTCCCCAGCGCGCGCTGGGTGCGCGTCCTTGAGCGCAGCATCTCGTGGCTGGCCTGG
>JANYBE010000450.1 GCA_025360945.1 Rhizobacter sp.
CCATTGATTCTGCGAACACCGGCTCTAAAGTGCCGGCGCGATAGAGAGCGGTGGACGGAAACGGCCTGAAGCCGCGAAGGCTCACGACTTCATTCGCCCGTTCGTGGTCAGCGATGATCCACTCGCGAATCTCCGACGCGGGAACGCTCAGGAATGGCAACAGGACGACAGTGTCTGTCATGGGGACGGGGCCGGAACATGTCACGCCGTAGAGAGCCTTCACTGCTCCACCGGATGCTCCCTTCACGCTTGACGCCTTTCGGAACCAAGCTACGCCAGCCGCTGGCTCACCGGTGTCGCGCGCAATCCTGAGCATTCGCTGCGCCACAAAGTCCGTCGCGAAACTGTGCGAGTTCAAAACAACACGCGAAGTTGCGAACTCGGGTTCACCGATCAGTTTGCCAGCCAGCGCAAACATCGCGGTGACGCCGTCGGTCGTATCTGGGTCAAGCGCCGCGGTTTCGGCGACCAGCGCGGCTAATTCGTCATCGGTCATCGTCTTCAGGTAGGTGGCGTGCGTGTCCATGAATCTAGGAGCGGGCCGCGGCGGCGAACGCAGACGAGTAACAGCGCGCCGAGCAATGCCGAGGCAGCAAAGATGGCGACGATCTCGTATGGAGCCAAGGCCCATCATAGCGACTTCGGAAATCAGCGAGAGTCAGCTATGGGTCGGACGCAGCTTTCGCGGTGCCCGCCAAGCTGGGGTTAGCGATCGATGTCGGGTCTGCAGCCCTGATCGGCCAGTCAGCGCGATCGCTCGAACGTCTGCTTACGCTGCGGAGCGAACATTCCGGGTATTCGGTCGATCTAGCTCTAGGCAAGAGCCACGCCGATTATTTGCGCGGCTCTAGGGCCGATGAGGCGATGAGGCATCGTCTATTGGCTTGCTCTCTAACCGGAAGCTTGCCACCGCGCAACCATTGCCTGGCTGCCGGCATCGCGCCGGTGACCGTCACGCCGAACGCTGTCAACGCGTCCGTCGATGGGCGTGACGCATGTGCACGCGATTGTGCGAAAGGGGCGATCACGCGTTCGTGCTCGAGTGATCCTGGGCCAGTGACCCAACGGTCGCTCCATGGAAACTAGCGCAAATCGCGGGCCATGGATGGGCCACGAGTGGGCCATGGATGGGCCACAACGCAAAACGCCAACCTCTCGGTTGGCGTTCGCTACGGCGCAAAGCCGCGTGCCTCTGTCGTATTCTGTGGTTGCGAGGGCAGGATTTGAACCTGCGACCTTTGGGTTATGAGCCCAACGAGCTACCAGACTGCTCCACCTCGCGACTGAGCCTGTGACTATAACACAAATTGTCGCGGTATCAGAGCCCTGCGGCCTGCAGCGTCTTCAGAAACTGCGCGCTGTCTTGAAAGCCGACGATGCGAGCATTCGGCATTTCGCGGCCAGCCGCGTCGAAGAAAATCGTGCCCGGTGGGCCGAACAGTCCGAAGCGCTTGAGCAGGGCACGATCGTCGGCGTTGTTGGCGGTCACGTCGGCCTTCAGCAGCAACGCGCCCTGCAGCTTGCGTTGCACGGCCGGATCGCTGAACGTGTAGCGCTCCATCTCCTTGCATGACACGCACCAGTCAGCATAAAAGTCGAGCATGACGGGTCGACCGGCGGTGCGCAGTGCGGTCTCGAGTTCGGCGACGCTACGCAGCGGCCCGAACGACGGTGCGGCCCCGCCGCTTTCACCGCGCCGCGCCAAGTGCGCAAGCGGCTGCAACGGATCGGTGCCACCCGAGGCCGCACCGGCTATCTGCAACATACCGACCACCGCGAGCACAGCTGCCGTGCAACGACGCCACAGGCTGCGCGACCAACCGCCGTGCTGGTGGCCGTTGGTCTGCGAAACCATCATCACTGCTGCGCTGATCAGCAGCGCGCCCCACAGCGCTAGCGCCAACGCGGCGGGCAGGACGGACTGCACTGTCCACAATGCCACGCCCAACAGCAGCAGGCCGAACAACCGCTTGACCTCGTTCATCCAGGAGCCCGCACGCGGCAGCAGCGCACCGGCCGACGCACCTACTAGCAGCAGTGGGACGCTCATGCCAGCGGCCAGCGAGAACAGGGCCGAGCCCCCCAGCAACACGTCCTTGGTCTGGCTGAGGTAGACGAGCGCGCCAGCCAGCGGCGCAGCAACGCAAGGGCTGACGATCAGCGCCGACACGCCACCCATCATGAATACCGGGACGAAGCGTCCGGCAGGCAGGCGCTGGGACGCACTGGCCATCCGACCACTGAAGGCGACCGGCAACTGCAATTCGTAGACGCCGAACATCGACATCGCCAGACCCACCAAAGCCAGCGCAAATGCGCCCAGGACCCACGGGTTTTGCAAAGCCGCCGCTAGGCCGGCGCCGGCCAGGCCTGCGGCGACACCGAGCGCGGTGTATACCAGCGCCATGCCCAGCGAATAGCTGACCGCCAACGCGAAGCCGCGCCAGCGCGAGACGGGTGTGCCTTGCCCGACGATGATCGACGACAGGATGGGCAGCATGGGCAGCACGCAGGGCGTCAGCGATAGCAGAACACCTGCGACCAGGAACACGCCGACAACCGGCCAGAACCTGCCGCCGCGCAGCGCGCTGTCGAGTTGATCGTTGCCGGACGCCGACGGCGCCGACTGAGACGCATCCGGAGTAGTCACGGAAGACGAGCTCGGCACAATCGCCTCGGCGACACCCAGCAGGCGCACCGTGCCATCGCCGCCGAATCTCTTGAGCCGGACCTCGACTCCGCGCTGCAGCGGCGGATAGCACAGGCCCTTGTCGGCGCAACCCTGGCTGGTCACCATCAATTGAAAGCGAGCCGGTGCCTGCTGCACTGGGATCGTGATGCGCACCGCATCGCGGTAGGTCTCGACGTTTTTCTGAAAGGTCTCGTCGAACTTCGTCTTGCCCTCGGGCATCACTGGCGCACCGAGCGCCACGCCGGCGGCTTCGAACTTGAACTGTTCGCGATACAGGTAGTAGCCGGGCACGGCCGTGACCGTGACCTCGACGCTGCGGTCGTCAAGCGCGCGCGCCGCGAGCTTGAACGCGACCTCCGGATCTAGGAACTCATCGGCCGCGCGCACCGAGTGGACGCTGACAAGCAGCAGCGCCACGGCGACGAGCCGCAGCCAGAACGTGAAAAAGGTGTGCGAGCGCATGGGTTTGAAGATTACCGCTGCGGGGATGACCTTGACGGTGCACCGAGTTTGCAGCATTCATAAACGGAAAGGGCCAGCAATGCCGGCCCTTCGATCACGATTGCGCGACGGATTACTCGTCGGCCTTGGCTTCGGTCGCCGCGGGTTCCGGGCGATCGACCAGTTCGACGAAGGCCATCGGCGCGTTGTCGCCGATGCGGAAGCCCATCTTTAGGATGCGCGTGTAGCCGCCCGGGCGCGCCTTGTAGCGCGGGCCGAGCTCGTTGAACAGCTTCGTGACGATGTCGCGATCGCGCAGTCGGTTGAACGCGAGGCGGCGGTTTGCCAACGTCGCTACCTTGGCGAGCGTAATCAGCGGCTCGACGACGCGGCGCAGTTCCTTGGCCTTGGGGACCGTGGTCTTGATTGCCTCGTGTTGCAGCAGCGAATTGCACATGTTTCGCAGCATCGCCTGGCGATGCTCGCTGGTGCGGTTGAGTTTGCGGAGTCCGTGACGGTGACGCATGGTGCTTTTCCTTTCTGACTAACTTATTGAACTCCGGCCGTATCAGGTACCGGGGTTTTGCACGTGACGCGCGTTGATCGGTCGATCAGCGCTTGTCCAGGCCCTGGGCGGCCAGTTCTCCAGCCGCGCGCCGAGCGTGAGCCCGCGCGAAGCCAGCACTTCCTTGATTTCGTTGAGCGACTTGCGGCCCAGATTCGGCGTCTTCAGCAGTTCGGTCTCGGTGCG
>JANYBE010000653.1 GCA_025360945.1 Rhizobacter sp.
CACCATGGCCGCCAAGGCCGCGCTGCGCGATGTGGGCCGGGTGCTCGGCATGGGCTACGGCCACGTCGACTCGATCGCCAAGCTGGTGCCCGCGCCGCCGGGCAAGCAGGTCACGCTCGCGAAAGTGCCTGAGAAGCCCGACCCCGGCCTGATCTATGCGCGCAGGGAAGCGCCCGAACTCGAGCAGCGCGAAGCGGCCGAGGTCGAAGTCGCGGAGTTGCTGACGCTGGCCACGCGCGTCGAGGGCATCACGCGCAACGTCGGCATGCACGCGGGCGGCGTGCTGATTGCGCCGGGCAAGATTACCGACTTCTGCCCGCTGTACATGCAGCCCGGCAGCGACAGCGCAGTGAGCCAGTTCGACAAGGACGACGTCGAGGCGATCGGCCTGGTGAAGTTTGACTTTCTGGGTCTCGCGACGCTGACGATTCTCGAACTCGCGAAGGACTACATCAAGGCGCGCCGGCCGCAGCACGCGGAGTTCGACTACGACAAACTGCCGCTCGATGACCAGCGCGTCTACAAGCTGTTCAGTGAAGGCCGCACCGAGTCAGTGTTCCAGTTCGAAAGCTCGGGCATGCAGCGCATGCTCAAGGACGCACGACCGACGCGCATCGAGGACCTGTTCGCACTGAACGCAATGTTCCGGCCCGGGCCGATGGAAAACATACCGAGCTTTTGCGCGCGCAAACACGGTAAGGAGGAGGTGAGCTACCCGCATCCGCTGCTCGAGACCGTGCTGGGCGAAACCTACGGCGTCATGGTCTATCAAGAGCAGGTGATGCAGGCCGCGCAGGTGCTGGGCGGCTACTCGCTGGGCGGTGCCGACCTGCTGCGCCGCGCGATGGGCAAGAAGAAGGCCGAGGAGATGGCGCAGCACCGCCAGATCTTTCGCGACGGCGCGGCCAAGAAGGACATTTCCGAGCAGGCCGCCGACGAGGTCTTCGACCTCATGGAGAAGTTCGCCGGCTACGGCTTTAACAAGTCGCACGCCGCCGCGTACTCGCTGCTTGCGTACCACACGGCCTGGATCAAGGTGCACTGCACGGCCGAGTTTTTCGCTGCCAACATGACGGTGGAGATGGACGACACCGACAAGCTGCGCGCACTGCTGATCGATGCGAAGACCTTCGGCGTCGAGATCCAGGCGCCCGACGTGAACCGCGGCGTCCACCGCTTCGTGCCAGTCAGCGACAAGGCGGTGCAGTACGGCCTGGGCGCGATCAAGGGCACGGGGCAGGGCGCGATCGAGGCGATCGTTGCGGCGCGTGAACTCGCGCCCTTCACGAGCCTGTTCGACTTCTGCGCGCGTGTCGATCGCCAGCGCATCAACCGCCGTGTGCTGGAGGCGCTGATCAAGGCCGGCGCCTTCGACGCACTGCATGTCGAACGAGCGGGCATGCTCGCCAGCGTCGGTCTCGCGCTCGACTGGGCCGATACGCAGGCCGCGCACGCCGATCAGGGCGGCCTGTTCGACTTCGGCGATGACGGCGGCGACGCGCACGGCGCAAGCACCCAGGAGCCGGCGCTAATAGGTGCAGAACCATGGAGCATTAAGGAGCGACTCACGCTCGAGAAGGCCGCGCTCGGCTTCTACTTGTCGGGCCACCTGTTCGACCAGAGCGCCGACGAGGTGCGCCGCTTCGCGCGGCGCCGCATCGCCGATCTGATAGACAGCCGCGAGCCGCAGCTGCTCGCCGGCATCGTCAGCGATCTGCGCGTGATCAACGGTCAGCGCGGTCGCGTGGCGCTCTTCAAGCTCGACGACAAGTCCGAACCGATCGAGGCGGTCGCGAACGAAGAGCTGCTCAACGCGAACAAGGACCTTTTGCGCGACGACGAGCTGATCATCGTGCAGGGCAAGGTGCAGCCCGATCGCTTCTCGGGCGGGCTGCGGCTCACCGTGGCGCAGGTGTGGGATCTGGCCGCGGCGCGCTGCCGCTTCGGCAAGTACCTGCGCGTGGATGTCAACGGCCATGTGCCGCCGGTGGCCGAAGTGCTGCGCGACTTCCCGG
>JANYBE010000496.1 GCA_025360945.1 Rhizobacter sp.
TACCTGAAACTAGTGCGTCTACCAATTCCGCCACCTGGGCATTTCAGGAAGTCTTGGACTGTATCATCAAAACAAACACTTTGAAAAATACCAACCCCATTGGCGCCGAATTGATGGCCGAAGTGGAGGGCACGGTGCAAGGCCACCGCGACGGACATGGCTTCGTCGTGCGAGACGACCGCCAGGCCGACCTCTATCTGTCGCAACAGGAAATGCGCGCGGTGCTGCACCGCGACCGCGTGAAGGCGCGCATTGTGCGCTACGACCGCAAGGGCCGGCCCGAAGGCCGTGTGCTCGAGATTCTCGAGCGCAAGAAGTCGCCGATCATCGGCCGCTTGCTGCACGAGAGCGGCGTTTGGCTTGTCGCCCCAGAAGACAAGCGCTACGGGCAGGACATCCTGATCCCGAAGAACGCGATCGCAAACGCGAGCGCGGGGCAGGTCGTCGCGATCGAGCTCACCGAGACCCCGTCGATGTACTCGCAGCCCGTGGGCCGCGTGACCGAAGTGCTCGGGGAGATCGACGACCCAGGAATGGAGATCGAGATCGCGGTGCGCAAGTACGAAGTGCCGCATCAGTTCTCGCCCGAGACGATGTCGCAGGCCGCGACGCTGCCCGATAAGATCAGACCCATCGACCGCAAGCACCGCATCGACCTGACCGACGTGGCGCTCGTCACGATCGATGGCGAAGACGCGCGCGATTTCGACGATGCCGTGTATTGCGAGCCGGCGAAGATCGGCCGCGTCAAGGCACCGAACGGCTGGCGGCTGATCGTCGCGATCGCCGACGTTAGCCACTACGTGAAGCCGGGCGAGGCCATCGACGACGACGCGTACGAACGCGCTACGTCGGTGTATTTCCCGCGCCGCGTGATCCCGATGCTGCCGGAGAAGCTCTCCAACGGCCTTTGCTCGCTGAACCCGAACGAAGACCGGCTGGCGATGGTGTGCGACATGCTCGTCACCAGAGAAGGCGAGATCCACGCGTACCAGTTCTTCCCTGCGACCATCTGCTCGCACGCGCGCTTCACCTACAACGAAGTCGCGGCCATCCTGGCCAACACGCGCGGCCCCGAGGCAGCCAAGCGCAAGGACCTGGTGCCCGATCTGCTGAACCTGCACGAGGTCTACCGTGCGCTGCTCAAGGAGCGCAACAGGCGTGGCGCGATCGACTTCGAAACAACCGAGACTCAGATCGTCTGCGACGAGAACGGCCGCATCGAGAAGATCGTGCCGCGCACGCGCACCGAGGCCCACAAGCTGATCGAGGAGGCGATGCTCGCGGCCAACGTGTGCTCGGCCGACTTCATCGCGCGCGCCAAGCATGCATCGCTCTATCGCGTGCACGAAGGGCCGACGCCAGAGAAGAAGACGCTGCTGCAGAACTACCTGCGCGCGCTGGGCCTGGGTTTGAGCATCAGTGATGACCCGAAGCCCGGCGAGTTCCAGGCAATCGCCGCCGCAACGAAGGACCGGCCGGATGCGATGCAGATCCACACGATGCTGCTGCGCTCGATGCAGCAAGCGATCTACACCGCCACGAACAGCGGCCACTTCGGTCTGGCCTACGAGGCCTACACGCACTTTACAAGCCCGATCCGCCGCTACCCCGATCTGCTGGTGCACCGCGTGATCAAGGCCCTGCTGACCGGCAAGCGCTACCACCTGCTGACAGGGCCGAGCAACCCGCAGCCGTCGAACCGCAAGAACGCGAAGCCGGTCAAGTCGGCGAACGCGGAAGACGAGAAGTGGGAAATCGCCGGCGTCCACTGCAGCGTCAACGAACGCCGCGCCGACGAGGCCTCGCGCGACGTCGAAGCGTGGCTCAAGTGCCGTTACATGCGCGAGCACCTCGGCGAGGAGTACGGCGGCACGGTCAGCGCAGTGACGAGCTTCGGCCTGTTCGTGCAACTCGACGGGCTGTATGTCGAAGGCCTGGTACACATCACCGAACTCGGCGGCGAGTACTACCGCTTCGACGAGATTCGTCAAGAGCTGCGCGGTGAACGCAGCGGCGTGCGCTACGTGGTCGGCTCGCGCGTGCGTGTGCAGGTCAGCCGCGTCGACCTCGACGGCCGCAAGATTGACTTCCGCATGGTGCGCGAAGGCGAGGACGAGGCCGGCGTGATGCGCACGCGGCGAGAGAAACCGGCTTCGGCAGGCGGTGAGCTCGCCGCCGTGAAGGAAGCGGACCGCGCGACGAAGGCCACCACCAAGGCCAAGTCGCGTGGCACTTCCGCGGGCAAGGCACACCCGGTGCGTGCAGCAAAATCCGCGGCGCGCAAGTCCGGTGGTCGGGCCTCGGGCAAGGCCTCGGGCAAACCGCCCAGCCGGCGCTGAACTTTTCGATCCACGGAAACAATAAGCAAATGACAATTCGATTCGACGGCCGCGTGGCTATCGTGACCGGCGCCGGTGGCGGCCTCGGTCGGCAACATGCGCTGGCCCTCGCGGCGCGTGGCGCCATGGTGGTGGTGAACGACCTGGGTGGAACGCTCGACGGCGACGGCGGTACGCCGCTGGCCGCGCAGAATGTGGTCGACGAGATCACCGCGGCGGGCGGTGTCGCGATGGCGAGCGGTGCCTCGGTGACCGACGCGGTCGCGGTGCGGGCGATGGTTGAAGCCGCGATGACCGCCTGGGGCCGGGTCGATATCCTCGTCAACAACGCCGGCATCCTGCGCGACAAGAGCTTCACGAAGATGGCGCTAGATGATTTTCGCCTCGTCGTCGAAGTGCATCTGATGGGCGCGGTCAATTGCACAAAAGCGGTCTGGGATGTGATGCGCGCGCAGAACTATGGCCGCATCGTGATGACGACCTCGTCGAGCGGCTTGTATGGCAACTTCGGCCAATCGAACTACGGCGCCGCGAAGATGGCGCTGGTCGGCCTGATGCAAACGCTCTCGATCGAAGGGGCGAAGAACGACATCCGCGTCAACTGCCTCGCGCCGACCGCAGCGACGCGCATGACCGAGAATTTGATGTCCAAGGCCGTGCTGAATCTGCTTCGACCTGAGGCCGTGACGCCGGGTCTGCTCGCGCTCGTGGCCGAGGGTGCGCCGACGCGGGCGATCCTGTGCGCGGGCGCCGGTGGGTTCGAGCGCGCGCACATCACCTTGACGCCAGGCATCTTCGTCGGCCTGCCCGACGATGCGGCCGAGCAGGTTGCGACGCACTTCGAAGCGCTGTCGGATCGTGACGGCGAGATCGTGCCGGAGAGCGGCCAAGCCCAAGGGACGAGCGAAACGGCCAAGGCGTTGAGTGCGTTGGGCTGATCGGGGATCAGCGACGATGCAGACGCTCGATCAGATCGCCGGCGAGCAGCGCGCCCGACGGCTGAGGCTCGGCCGCGGCGCCATGTTCGGCAACTGCTTGCACCGCGACGGCAAAAGCGGTCGCTGGCTCATCGCCTGATTCGCGCTGTGCCCAGCGCCCGCCCAGCCAGCCGGCGAGCACGTCGCCGGTGCCGGCGGTGGCCAAGGCCGCATTGCCGGTGGTGTTGATGCGCGCGGTCCGGCCGAGCGCGCTGATCACGGTGCCGGAGCCTTTCAACACCACGATGGCCTGGTAGCGTGCCGCCAACTCCTGCGCTGCACGCAACCGATCGCCTTGCACCTCTGCGGTCGTGCACTCGAGCAGGCGCGCTGCTTCGAGCGGATGCGGCGTCATCACCGCTGCGAGGCCGCGGCCGGCGCGGGCCCGCAGCAGCGGCACGAGCGCCGCGTCGTTTGCCAGCGCGTTGAGCGCATCGGCATCCAGCACGAGCCGTTTGGCCAGGCTCAGCAGGCGCGGCAGCGGCGCACGCACGGCGTTGCTGCCACCGCAGCCGCAGACTACCGTGCTGGCGCCGAGCACGGCGGGCGTGCTGGACGTCCAATCGCGACGAAACATCAGCTCGGGACGCATCACGTCGAGCGCCGCGGCGCCTTCGTCGAGCATCTCGACGAAGACACGCCCTGCGCCTGCGGCGTGAGCCGCGCGCGCGGCCAGCAGCGCCGCGCCGCTCATACCGGGGCCGCCTCCGACGACTGCCACGTCGCCGAAGCTGCCCTTGTGTTGGGCGTGACGGCGAGAATGCGCAGCGCTCGTTCCCGACAGCCACGACTGCGGTGCATCTGCCGTCGAATCGACCCCCAGGCTGTCGAGCCAGACGATGCCCGCATGGTCGCGACCCGCGGCCGTGAACAGCCCTGGCTTCAACGTAAGCATCGTGAGCGTGTGTGCTGCGGTGACGCAGGCGCCGCCGAGGGGTTGTCCGGTGTCGGCGTGCAGACCCGAAGGCACGTCTATCGCGAGAACGCGGCAGGGCAGCGAGTTCAGGCGCCGTATCGCTGCTTCGATCGGGCCCTGCGGTGCGCGGCTCGCGCCGATGCCGAGCAGCGCGTCGATCGCAAGATCGGGGGCGCTCATCGTCTCGCCGTCGATGCGAACACCGGCCGCCTGTGCGCGCGCGAGGGCCTCACGTGCCTCGGCGGGCAACTTGGCCGCATCGCCGATCAACGAGACGGCCACTTGCTTACCCCAGCGTTGCAGGTGACATGCGGCTTCGAGGCCGTCGCCGCCGTTGTTGCCCGGTCCGGCTGCGATCCAGATCTGCCGCGCATGCGGCGCGATCGCCAGTGCAAGCCGCGCCGCGGCCTCGCCGGCGCGCGCCATCAGCGCGTAAGGCGGCAGCGATGCGGCGCCATGCTGCTCCAGCGCACGCACGTGCGCGATGTCGAACAGCGCGAGCTCATTCGTAATCGGTAGGATGCGCTGCATCGCGCTCAGCCGCTCAGGCGCTCCACGCCCAGGCCCTCAATATCGATCGAGGCGGGCCGACCCTTGATCACGTCGGCGAGCAAACGCGCGGAGCCGCATGACAAGGCCCAGCCACTGGACCCGTGGCCGAGGTTGAGCCACACGCCGTCGATGCCGCTGCGGCCCAGCACCGGTGGGCCGTCCGGCAGCATCGGGCGCGCGCCCTTCCATCGCTGCGCCTGGCTCAGATGGGCGCTGCCGGGGAACCAGTCGTGCAGCACCTTGTAGAGCGTGGCCAGTGAACTCGCGTAGTGTGCGGCGTCCGAACCGCCGATCTCGGCACTGCCGGCCACGCGCACGCGCGCGCCGAGACGGCTGATCGCGACCTTGTATCGCTCGTCCATGAGCGCCGAACGCGGGCCGTGGTCGGCGCGACCTTCGTGGCGGCGCAGCGGCGCGGTGATCGAGTAGCCGTGCACCGCCTGCAAGGGCAGCTTCAGGCCGAGCGGTCGCAGCAGCGCGGCAGAGCCCAGCGCGGCGCAGACAACGATCGCGTCGAAGCCTTCGGTGATGGGCTGCAGCGTCATCGGCTGCGTATCCTGCACGTCGTTGGGCGCACTCTCGGCGCTGACGGCCAGGGTGCTGAGCTCGTGCGGCGGCGCGTGCACATGCACTAGTTGCGGCGATGGGCCGCTGACGATCCCCGTCACGTTGGTGTGGAACCTGAACCGCGCGCCCAGGCGCTGCGCCTCGCCGCGCATCAGGTGGCTGAACTGGCGGCAGTTGCCGACCTCGTCTTCGGGCAGGTAGATGCCAGCGTGCAGCTCGGTCTCGAGGTTCAGACCGGGTTCGACGACGCGGCAGTGGCGCGCGTCGAGCATTTCGAAGCGGGTTTTGAGCTCGGCGAGCGAGGCCAGGCCGGGCTGCGCCATGGCCAGATCCTTGGGCGCGCGCAGCAGCACGAGGTAGCCATCGCTGCGCTCGTAGTCGAGTTTGAGTTCTTCGCTCAGCACGTGCAGGCGATCGCGGCTGAAGTGCGCGAGCCGTTGCATGCGAAGCCGGTTGGCCTGGTAAGTGCGAAGGCGGCAGGCGCGCCACCAGCGCCACATCCATGGCAAAGCGCCCGGAGGCAGGCCGCGAAGCCGCACCGGCGCATGCTGGCGCAGCATCTGACTGAGCACCTTGGCCGGCATGCCGGGCGCGGCCCACGGCGTGACGTAGCCGGGCGCGATGACGCCGGCGTTGGCGAAACTCGTCTCGCCTGCGACGCTGGCGCGGCGCTCGAACACCGTGACCTGATGGCCGTCGGCGCTGAGCTCGTAGGCTGTGGTCACGCCAATGATGCCGGCGCCGACGATGGCGATCTTCATGCGCGCAACGCCGCCTCGATGGCCAGCGAGACGTCGAGCACCGCGTCGTCCCGCATCGCCGTACTCCACACCATCAGCCCGACCGGCATCTCTTCCGGTGCGTGGCAGGGCAGCGAGAGCGCGCAGCCATCGAGCAGGTTGACGGCGGCCGGATTGCGCAGCAGCAGCGCGTTGGTGGCGAAGAACGCGGCGTCGTCCGCGATCAGCGGGGCAATCGGCGGGGCGACACACGGGACGGTCGGGCTGAGCATCGCGTCGAAGCCTAGCATCGCGGCGGTCATCCCGGCGATCCAGCGAGCACGCGAATGCAGCAGATCGATGTAGTCGGCAGCAGTCATCGAGGCGCCGCGGCGGATGCGCAGCGCCACGCGCGGGTCGTACTCGGCCTCACTCTTGGCGAGCAGCGTGCGATGCCAGGCCCAGGCTTCTGCCGGCGAGAAGCCGCCGGTGGCGTTGATATGCGCAATGTCGACCAGCGGCGACAGCGCGATTTCTTCGATATGCGCGCCGGCCGCGCGCAGTGTGGCGAGACTACGCTCGAAGGCCGCACTGACGGTGGCATCGAGCGCGTCGAGCATCCAGCGCGTCGGCACCGCGAGGCGCAGGGCATTGAGCGGCCGCCGCGTGAGTTGGACGCGACGATCCGCGAGCACTTCGTGCAGCAGCACAGCGTCGCGTACCGAGCGCGTGATCGCGCAGACCGTGTCTAGCGTCGTTGACAACGGGATTGCGCCTTCGGTCGGCGTCAGTCGCGCCGTGCTCTTGAAGCCGACGAGGCCTTGCAGCGCGGCAGGGATGCGGATCGAGCCCCCGGTGTCGGAGCCGAGGGCGGCCAGCGCGGCGCCGGTTCCGACCGAAACCGCGCCCCCAGAGGTCGATCCGCCGGGGATGCGCGCTTGTGCGTCGAGCGCTGCGGTCGCCGGGTTGGCCGGCGTTCCGAAGTGCGGATTGATGCCGACGCCGGAAAAGGCGAACTCGGACATGTTGGTTCGGCCGATTAGCGCCGCGCCGGCACGGCGCAAACGGGCCACCGCGGGGCAGTCGGCAACTGCCGGCGGGTTCTTCCAGAGCACCGTCGATCCGGCGCCGGTGACCTCGCCCCGCACGTCGAACAGGTCTTTCACGCTCACCGCGAGGCCGGCGAGCGGCGGCACGGCGGCGCCGGCCGCCCGCAACGCGTCGCTCTCGCGGGCGCTCGCGGCAGCTGAGTCGAAGGTGGTGCGCACGAAGGTGTGCCGGTTCGCGTCGGAGCGCGCCGCGTCGATGCAGGCATCGAGCAGGGCGCTGGCCGAGGAATGCGCTCGCAGGCCGGTCAAGTCAGGGGTCATGAAAATGCTATAATCGACGGGCTTTGGTGGACGTGGCGCTGTGCCGTTTCCTCAAGCAAATCGCGAACCGGCTGTTTAAAGGTGTTGCGACAATCGCGTGGAAAGACTGACGACAAGTGTGTCGCGGGTGTTTCGACAAGTATGTCGCGATTCGAGCCGGATTCTAGAACCAACCTTTGGAGTCCCTATGACTGTCACCATGCGTGAAATGCTGGAAGCCGGTGTGCACTTTGGCCACCAGACCCGCTTCTGGAACCCCAAGATGGCCCCGTACATCTACGGCCATCGCAACAAGATCCACATCATCAACCTCGAGAAGACGCAGCCGCTCTTCAACGACGCGATGAAGTTCATCCGCCAGATCAGTGCCAAGCGCGGCACGATCCTGATGATCGGCACCAAGCGCCAGGCCCGCGAAGTGATCGCGATGGAAGCCAAGCGCGCCGGCATGCCTTTCGTCGACCAGCGTTGGCTGGGCGGCATGATGACCAACTTCAAGACCGTCAAGGGTTCGCTGAAGAAGTTGAAGGACATGAAGGCGCAGGTCGAGGCCGGCACCGAAATCCGCATCAAGAAGGAAGCGCTGATGTTCGAGCGCGAGATGATCAAGCTCGAGAAGGACATCGGCGGCATTCAGGACATGAACGCGCTGCCGGACGCGATGTTCGTGATCGACGTCGGGTATCACAAGATCGCCATCCTCGAAGCCAAGAAGCTCGGCATCCCGATCATCGGCATCGTCGACTCGAACCACTCGCCCGAAGGCATCGACTACGTGATCCCTGGCAACGACGACTCGTCGAAGGCGGTCGCACTGTACGCAAAGGCCGTCGCCGACGCGGTGCTTGAAGGCAAGGCCAACGC
>JANYBE010000514.1 GCA_025360945.1 Rhizobacter sp.
CGCAGCGCCTCGACCAACTCCTTGCGTGTCGTCATGCTGATTTGCCTCGTCACGTTGTGCTCCCGCTGGACAATCCAACGGGTAGCAAATTACGTGAGGCAACAGGTCAGCACGTGTAGCATTCTTGATGCGGCAATGCGCGATCTGGAAATATGCCGTTAGCCGATGCCGCAGTTCCGACAGCGCCGAACCGTCGCGCCGCGGCGCGAGGGCATCGCGACCGGGAACACGCATTGCCTTCACGCCACGAGCGACCGAGGTCGATGCCGTGCTCGAGCGCGGCAGCTAGAAGGTTGTGTGCAGGGCTTCGGCGCCGCAGAAGCCTTGTGGCGCGCGCGGGTGAACATAGCCGTCTAGGAGGGGCACACCGGCGTCCCGCAGCTCGCTGGTCAACGCCTCACGCCAGTTCGTGTAACGCAAAGCGATGCAACTGGACTCTGGGGCTATTGCTGACGACTACCAGAAGGTAACCGGCCCAACCGATGAACACGGCGCGGGGCGCCGCAGCGGGTTTCGTCATTCGGAAGCCCCCTGTCATGACCGGCATTCTAAGGTGGAGTAGCGCGCCAAACGGTTCAAGGCCTCCGATGGAGGAATCGCCCGAGACAGCGTCGGGAGCCTGCGGCTGGTTCCGTTGACCGGCCGCCTGGTACATTAACACGTAAGTTTAGAAACATAATTCCGGCCGAAGTTTGTCGTCAGCATCTTGTCGAGTGAACTTCCACTCGATGGTGCGCCGAAGTGTGTTCCGGGCCGTTTGCCAGGCGTTGACCTCGTGTTGCAACGCTTCGGAATTCGGAATGCGGCGATCCAGGCACTGGCGGCTCAGGATGCCGATTTCGATCTCCGCCATGTTCAGCCAGCTCGCGTGCTTGGGGGTGTAGTGGAACGCGACCCTGCGCAGCAACGTGTTGGCTGCCCGTACGCCCAACACATCCTCGAACGTTTTCCTGAAGTGGGTGTTCAGGTTGTTCAGCACGAGGTGAACCCGTTGGGCTTTGGCGTAGGTGCGGGTGAGCAGTTCCTCGATGAAGGCAACGAAGTCTGTCTTGCCCCGGTGATCGGTGGCGGCGACGGTTCTCCTGCCCGCTTTGGGCTCGGCTGCGACGAACAAGTTGGTGGTGCCGTGGCGGACGTACTCGTAGTCGATCTTCGTGATCGTGTGCGCTGCCATTGACAGCGGCGCCCGGTTGTGGGAAAGCAATTGCAAGCTTTTCTCGTCGATGCAGACAACGGGTTCGCGATCTCGCAATGGCCCGGCGTACAGCGCAAGCAGCTCGTACATGCGCAGTCGGTACTCCTTGGTCAGTGTTCAAATGCACCCCATCAACCGGCGCCAGGGTTTGAGATCGTTTTCTTTAACATGCGGCGAACGGTCTCGCGGCTCACATGGCTCAGGCCAGGCTCTTGGCGAACCATGCGTTCGAGTTCGACGATCGTCCAGCGTCGCCGGCCCTCAGGTGGCGACGAACTTGCCAGCGCCGTAACCCGAGCCTGGGCATCCGTGTCGTACTGCGCCGGCCGGCCTGATCGCTCCACGTCAAACACCGCCAGGTCCACGCCACCTTGCAGATACGCCGATCGGGTCCGCCACAGGGTCGTGCGCCCAATTCCCAGCACGGACAAGATCTGTGCCTCTGGTATCCCTTGGTCCAGGCACGACAAGATATGCGCCCGGTTGACCTCGCGCGAACAATGAACGCCCTTGCTGCGAATCTCGTCGACCACCGACCGATCCTCGTCGGTCAGGTGCAAATTCGTCTGGCGCATGAGCACACCTCCGTGTATCAGTTGACGATACCTGAAGTGTATTTATGTTTCGTTATTTACGTGTCAAAATACTAGGTGCCTCCGCATCTCTGAAGAGCGCGAACGCACAGGATGACCGCACTCCAAAGACTCGGCATCCTCGGCGGTAACTGTTGCATTCATGTTTCGCCAAGTTTGCTGGGAGGATGCTATTGACTGTGCGCTGCGAAGCCAGTCGGTAGCGGCCCTCGGGCGACGAAGGGGCCAAAACCAGAGCCGCTCACGCCTCAGGCCGCGGTTGAGCCGAACCGTTCAGACTTGGTGCGCTGCCACGATTCGGCGCTCTCCCACCAGGAATGCATCGGCCACGAGCTGGAATGGCCGCCAATCGACTTCCGACCGGCGGGCTGCGCACAACTGGGCGAAGCGGGCGTAAAGCCGAGGGTACTCGCCCGCTAACGCGTCGTTGCCCTCTAGCGGCCGACCGTCGATCTCGAGGGCGGCGCCGCCGCGGGAGAGTCTCAGGCGCCCCGAGGTGGTGACGAGCTGGATGTCCCAGGTCGGCTCACCCTTCTGGCGGAAATCGAATTCCGCGTTGATCTCGACGCTCGCCTGCGTATGCAACGCCAAGCGGGCCCCGATGGGAGCCTGCTGATTCTGCGGGAATTCAAGGGCGGCCGTTTGCACGAACAGCTCCTCAGATAGCACCTCGGTCAGCACCGACAGGGCATTGATGCCGGGGTCAAATACGCCCAGGCCACCAGGCTCCCAAATCCATTGCTGCCCGGGGTGCCAGTGATGCACGTCTTCCTTCCAGGTGATCGTGCCGGCGGCGAGGGTACGCCCGCGCAGCCACTCGCGAGCCGCGTCCACGCCAGCGGCAAAACGGGAGTGCCAAGTCTGGAACAAGGTGCAACCATGCCGCGCCGCCTCTGATTGCAGCAGAACGATTTGCCTCGTCGTCGTGGCGGGCGGTTTCTCAAGCATGACGTGCTTGCCGGCCCGTAGCGCACAGAGCGCAGCCTCGAAGTGCGCCTGGGGCGGCGTGCAAATGGAAATGGCATCGATGTGCGGCGCGCCAGCCAACAGGGTCTGGATGTCGGCGAAGTTCGCCACGCCTTCCACGCGCGCATGGCGACTGGCGCAGGCGACGAGTTCGAAGCGCGGGTCTGCAGCAAGGGCGGGAATGTGTTGATCGCGAGCGATCTTGCCGATACCTACCAAGCCCAGCTTCAGTGGCATGCCGTCCCCGCACATAGAGGTGCCGCATCGGTCGATGCGCGTCGATGGTTGCATGGCTTGGAGGGCGCGTTGCCCGCTGCCAAGCTCATTTTAGCGCGCCCGGGCGATGCGCTCCGCTGAGCTCGAACAGTGCGTTAGCAAAGGATCGGCGGCCATGTGCATGTGCGCACGTACGGCAGTACCTGCGCTCGCCAGCCGCAGGTAGTGCCCGGCATGCTCAGCCCGTATAGGCTTCTCGCCAAACAGCGGGCAACGGCTCGAGCGCCTGCTCTTACGGTGGCGCGGACCTCGCCGAACTTTCCATGGCTCGGTCGACCATGCCGAACTTCTCGGTGCCGCGTAACTTCAAGGTGTCGTCGCGCATTCGCGCCATTCGGATCGGCATCACCACCTCGGCCGGGCGGCCGCCGCCGAAAGTTTGCTGGTGTTAAAAGCTGCCTTCCGCCGGTGCTGACCGCGAACGGCCGGTCTGCTCGCAAGCTGATGGTCGTTGCTGCGGTCCCGTGGAAAGCCCGCTGTGGGTCGCTATGGAAAGCTTTGCATAGCGACCCCAAGCGGTCAGCTAAAAGCCGTCAAAGCGGTCACTCGTTGCCGACGCCCGCGATCCTCGAGCGCCAGCTCGACGCGGCGAAGCTTTCAGACGCCTGAGTGGGAGGCGGCATCGTGCCGCCGATCAGCTCGAGTTCGGTCTCCATCAATCCCCAGCAGGCGCAAGGCCCAGCCGTGGGTGACGGAGCCCGGGTCGGAGAGCGCGTGCAGCACGTTCATGTGATTGCGATGCGCCACACATGCCGAGGCCAGGACGGTTCCAGCTCCCCAAGAAGACGCGATCAGAGCTGATTGGCGCAGGAACTCCTCGCTTTCGTCACCGCCCACGACGGTCACCAGCGAACCGCGCGGTGCCGGCATCGAGGCCGGGCTGAGTCGTCGGGCCGACGCTTTCGTCAAACGCAGGTCTGCCGCGAGAAACGAAGTGTGCCGCAGTGGTTCGAGGTCGTAGAGGCCCGAGATCGACAGCACAGCCTTCACCAGATCGGCAGGCAAGTCCGCCGCCACGGCCTGCCAATCGCAGATGAGGAGCATGGTCGCCAAATGCCCGCCAGCCGAATGCCCGGCAACCACGATGCGCTGAGGATCGCCGCCATAAGTGCGCGCATGGCGGTAGACCCACGCCAGTGCCTGGACCGTTTGCAGCACGATGTGCTCGATGGTGACGGCCGGGCAGAGGTCGTAGTCGGGCAGCACCACTAACGCACCAGCGTCGACGAATGGCGGCGCGACGAAGCTCTGGTCACGCTTGTCGAGCGCGCGCCAATAGCCGCCGTGCAGGTAGACCAGTACCGGTGCGCCAGGCGAGGTGGCCGGGAACACATCGACCCGCTCGCGCGACGTCTGACCGTAGGCGACCTCGACCATCTCGGGATGGCGCGTCCGCGCGGCCACCGAGGCCTCGAACCAGTGCCGGAGGATCGCGGGATGCTCTGGGATGCGGGCGCGGTTGTTGTACTGCGCGTCAAACCAGGCGGGTGAGTGTCGGGCCATGGGTGTCATTTGGCGAGGAAAGATTCAACGCGCGCCAGTCGGCGCCGCACGCTTGGCCGTCGGGAGCGTTGCAACGTTCGTCTTGACGGCACGGCGACCCGTGAGCGGGCCGGGCTCGCGCAGCGCGGCGTCGATCAGCGCATCGGCCATCCACAACGCGGTGCGTTCGACCTCGCGATCGGGTAGCCCCCAGATGTCCTTCAGGATCACGTAGGGCTCGATGCCGTAGACCACCGATAGCGCGCGGTGCAGGCGGTCGCGCACGGCCGGGCGCATCTGCGGCGCCAGCGGCGCGATGGCATGCTGCAGGATGCGCACGCGATGGCCGCGGCGATAGGGTTCCTCCTCGAGCAGGCCGGCGCGCTCGAGTGCCCATTGCTCGAGCGAGAGCTGCGCAGCGGCGCGCAGCTGCGGCTCGAACTCCTTGAAACGCGGGAAGGTCTGCAGGAAGAGTTCGTGCACACGCTCGCGCCCGTTCGGGTTGTCCGACGCCAGCGCCCGCACCGGCCCGAGCGAGCTGTCGATCACCGCGGTGACAAGCGCACTGCGGCTCGTGAAGTAGCGGTACGCGGTGGCACGCGACACGTTCGAGTTCACGGCGACCTCGGCCACCGACGGAATGTGGCCACTCTTCTGAATGATGGCCATCGCCGTGTCGAGCAGCAGATGAAAGGTCGCCGCTTTCACGCCGCGCGCCGGCGGAACGGGTGGTTCAGTGAGCTTATGCTTCAGGCGCGCCATGGGGTTTGTCCGGGGTCTGGAAGGGTTCGCATCGCTTGTGAAGGTCGGATATGGGCACGTATGATGCACCCATCCTGTTTTGAGACGCTAGTCTCAAAACTCGGAAACAAGAGAAAACTCTTGGGTTGCAAACAGACTCGTGGCGGCGGGTGCACACCCGGATGAACCCCGAGACATGACGGAGACGAGTCGATGCGCATGGCCAGCTGGCAATGGGGCGGACGCGACCACGTGGGCACCATCTCGACGGACGGACGAGAGGCCACACCGCTCGCCGTGGCCGACGCCTCGCGTGGCGTGCTGCCGCTGATCCAGATGCTCGCCCGCGGCGAATCGTTGCCCTCGCCCTCCAGCGCGCGGCTACCGGTCGAGTTGATCAAGCTGTGCTCGCCATTACCGCGCCCGCTGCGCAGCCTGTTCTGCGTCGGCCGCAACTACCACGCGCACGCAGCCGAGCTCGCCAGCACCGTCTTCAGCACGACGATGCCGAAGGACGATCCGTGGCCCATCGTGTTCGGCAAGCTGCCAGAGTGCGTGATCGGCCCGTTCGACGCGGTTCAGATGCCGGTACCAGCCGCATCGGTCCAGATCGACTACGAGTCCGAGCTTGCGGTAGTGATCGGCCGCGGTGGCCGCGACATCCCGCGCTCGGGGGCGATGGACCATGTGTGCGGCTACACCATCGTCAACGACGTCACCGCGCGCGACGTGCAGATGCGCCACCTGCAGTGGGACCTGGGCAAGAGCTTCGACACCTTCTGCCCGATGGGCCCGTGGATCGTCACCGCCGACGAACTGGATGCGCGCACGACGCGCGTGCGTGGATGGGTCAACGGCGCGCTGCGCCAGGACGGCCTGGTCAAGGACATGATCCACGACATACCGACGCTGATCGAGACTTGCTCGCGCGGCATCACGCTCTACCCCGGCGACGTGATCGCCACCGGCACCCCGGCCGGTGTCGGCATGGGCCTGAAACCGCCGCAATGGCTGAAGCACGGCGACGTGGTGCGCATCGAGATCGATGGCATCGGTGTCATCGAGAACCGGTTCGAGTGAGATGGGTCTTCAATTGATCGACCGCGTGGCGGTGGAAGACGAAGGCGAAGGCCCGGTCGTCGTCTGCGTGCACGGGCTGGGCGGCAGTTCGAACACCTGGACGCCGCTCATGCCGGCGCTGGCGCGGCACCGCGTGGTCCGCGTCGACCTGCCGGGCAGCGGGCGCTCGCAATGCGTCGAGGGTGTGCTGTCGATCGAGAGCTATGTCGAGGTGCTGTTGGGTGTTTGCGCGCGAGTGAACATCACCCGCGCGCACTGGCTCGGTCACTCGATGGGCACGATCGTCGTCCAGCACATCGCGGCCACGCAGCCGAAGATGGTGGCAAGCCTTGCGCTGTTCGGTCCGCTGATCGCCCCGCCGGACGCGGCGCGCGCGGCGATGACTGCGCGTGCGCAGAAAGCGCGCGAAGGCGCCACTGGCATGCACGAGATCACCCAGGCGCTGCTGAACGCGGCGATCTCGTCCGACACGCGACTGCGTCTGCCGGTGGCGGTCGCGTTCGTCCGCGAGAGCCTGATGCGGCAGGACGGTGAAGGCTACGCGCGCAGCTGCGAAGCCCTGGCCGGTGCGCAGGCCGCCGCGGTCGAGCGCATCGGGGCATCGGTGCTGCTAGTGACCGGCGACGAGGACGGCGTGGCGCCGCCGCAGGCCGTGCGCGCGATGGCCGACAAGCTGCATGGCGCGAAGAGCACCCGGGTGGTCGTGCTGCCGCGCTGCGGCCACTGGACACCGGTCGAACGGCCCGAGGAATGCCAGCGCGAATTGCGCGGATTCCTGGCTGCGAACGCGAGGAGTTGACGATGGCCGACGTGATGTTTACCAGTGTGCGCATCTTCGACGGCGGCGGCGAGGCGCCGTTCACCGGCGACGTGCTTGTGCAGGGCAACAAGATCTCGCGCGTCGTCAAGACCGGCTACGGCGTCCGCTCTGCGCCGGTCGCCGGCGCGCAGGTGATCGACGGCGCCGGCGCCTTCCTGATGCCCGGCATGGTCGAGGCCCACACGCACTTCTCGTGGAACGACCAGCCCAGCCTGGACGCGATCCAGCGCATGCCGCCCGAAGAGCACATCCTGTGGTGCGCCGAGGTGGCCAAGAAGTATCTGGACATGGGCTGGACCAGCTGCGTCGGTGCCGCCGCCGCCAAGCCAAGGCTCGACGTGGTGATCCGCAATGCGATCAACGACGGCACCATCATCGGCCCGCGCTACCTCGCCGCCGGGCAAGAGATCACCGTGCCGG
>JANYBE010000516.1 GCA_025360945.1 Rhizobacter sp.
CCATTGACCTCGCGCTCGAAAATATGCACTTATTTCATGTAGCAGTGGCGGCGCATCAAGAATAACGCAAAACCTTCAATCCAAGTGAATCTGGGCTGTCTCCGGCCCAGAAATACATGAAACTTGCGAAGGTCCCGCTAGCTGCGCTTGGGCCAGCCCAACAGCTCGAGCCAGCCGGCGGACTTGCGCTCGCGCGCGGCCGGGTGGGCGCGGGTCGCGAGGAGCGCCGAGTTCAGGTACAGGCCGTTGAGCAGCCGGCTCGCGCGCTCGATGCTCATGCCCGGCCACTCGCTGATCGCACGCAGCGAGACGGTCTCGCGGCGCAGTCGGTCGGCGGCAGAGCGTATCGCCCCACCCAGCGCCAGACCGTCTTCGGCCGGGCTGCGGATCGCGCGGTAAGCCACCGTGCCGGCGATCTCGGTCAGCACCGCCACTCGCGGCCCCTCGATCGCCAGCGACCACAGCAGTGGCCCGAGCGGCCGGTAGTGCTCGACCTCTGCGACGCGTTCGTGCATCCAGTGTCCCGGTGGGCGCACACCGGGCGGCTCGACACGCAGCAGCTTCAGCCGCGACAACACGCTGGCACCCGCATTCGCGAGGCCGCGCGGCGAGTGGTAAAGCATCTGCCCCGGAAACAGCGTGACCGGCCAGACCTTGGCGTCGATCTCGAAACACAGCAACGCCGGCTCGTGGTTGCGCATGCAGGCCGCAGCCACTTCCAGCACGTCACCGCGGTTGCCATTGATGTCCAGCCGGCGCAGATCGGCCAGCAGCGTCGTGGGCAGCACGGTGGGCGCGTCGAGGCTGGAGAACGCGCTGCTGAGGGCCTGTGCCCGTACACGCTCGAACTCGCTGATGCGCCAAAGATCGGAAGAAGGGGAATCCGCCATGGGGAGATGATTGCCTGTGGCCCGCAGGCGGTGTTCGCGAATGTAACTGCAACACCCCGCAAGCCGGTCCATGCACACAGTTTGCGACAATCGGCCATGACTTCGACCGATCTGCAAGCCGTGATCGCCCACATGGGCGCGGCCGCCCGTGCCGCGGCGTCGCAGATGGCCGCCGCACCGACCGCCGCGAAGAACGCGGCGCTACTGGCGCTGGCTCGCCGGCTGCGCGAGGCGACCGACGCGCTGCGCGACGCGAACGCGCTGGACACCGACGCCGCGCTGAAAGCCGGTCTGGCCGCGCCGCTGGTGGATCGGCTGCGCCTCACCGACAAGATCATCGAGACCGTCGCCCAGGGCTGCGAGCAGATCGCCGCGATGCCCGATCCCGTCGGCGAGATCGTCAACCTGCGCATCCGCCCGAGCGGCATCCGCGTCGGCCAGATGCGGGTGCCGCTGGGCGTGTTCGGCATGATCTACGAGAGCCGGCCGAACGTGACGATCGAGGCCGCCTCTCTGGCGATCAAGAGCGGCAATGCAGCCATCCTGCGCGGCGGCTCGGAGGCGATCCATTCCAACCTCGCACTGTGGGAGCTGGTGCAGGCCGCGCTCGTCGAGGCCGGCCTGCCACCTGACGCGGTGCAGCTCGTGCAAACGACCGACCGCGCCGCCGTGGGCTACCTGATCGCCTCGCCCGAGGCGGTAGACGTGATCATCCCGCGCGGCGGCAAGGGCTTGATCGAGCGCATCAGCCGCGACGCCAAGGTGCCGGTGATCAAGCACCTCGACGGCAACTGCCATGTCTATGTCGACGCGAGCGCCGAGCTCGAACTTGCCGTGCGCGTGACCGACAACGCGAAGACGCAGAAATACAGCCCTTGCAATGCGGCTGAGTCGCTGCTGGTGCATCGGGCGATCGCGCCCGCGTTCCTGCCGAAGATCGGCGCGCTGTTCGCGGCCAAGGGGGTCGAGATGCGCGGCGATGCGGCCGCGCTCGTGATGCTGCAGGCACTGCCGTCGGCGAAGCTCGCGCCCGCCACTGAGCAGGACTGGGCCGAGGAATACTTGGCCCCGATCATCAGCATCAGAATCGTCGATGGGCTCGACGCCGCGGTCGCGCACATCAACCGCTACGGCTCACACCACACCGATGCGATCCTGACCGAGACGCACTCGAACGCGATGCGCTTTCTGCGCGAGGTCGATTCGGCCAGCGTGATGGTGAACGCGTCGACGCGCTTCGCCGATGGCTACGAGTACGGGCTGGGCGCCGAGATCGGCATCAGCACCGACAAGTTCCATGCGCGCGGGCCGGTCGGCATCGAAGGGCTCACGTCGATGAAGTGGGTGGTCATGGGGCACGGCGAAATCCGCGCATGACCATCGACCCGCGCCGTGCGCTGGTGCTGTTCTCGGGGGGGCAGGACTCGACCGCCTGCCTCGCCTGGGCGCTGACACACTTCGCGCATGTCGAGACGATCGGCTTCGACTACGGCCAGCGCCACCTCGTCGAGCTCGAATGCCGGCTGCATGTGCGCTCGGCGCTGCATGCGCGCTTCCCGCACTGGGCCGAACGCCTCGGCGACGACCACCTGCTCGACCTCGCGCTGCTCGGCCAGATCTCCGACACCGCTCTGACCGATGTGCGCGCGATCGAGATGAACGCGCAAGGACTGCCCAACACCTTCGTGCCGGGACGCAACCTGCTGTTCTTCACCTTCGCCGCCGCAGTCGCCTACCGGCGAGGTCTGAAGGTGTTGGTGGGCGGCATGTGCGAGACCGATTTCTCGGGCTACCCGGATTGCCGCGACAACACGCTCAAGGCGCTGCAAGTCGCGCTGAGCCTAGGCATGGACGCGCCGATGGCGATAGAGACCCCGCTGATGTGGATGGACAAGGCGCAGACCTGGGCCCTCACCGACCAGCTCGGCGGCAAGGCACTGACCGAGCTCATCGTCGAACACACCCACACCTGCTACCTTGGTGAGCGCACACAGCGCCACGCCTGGGGCTTTGGCTGCGGCCTGTGCCCGGCCTGCGACTTGCGCCGCAAGGGCTATCGCAGCTGGCTGGCGAGCTGAGGTGGCCGCTCGTCAGCGCCGGCGCTTCGCGCGTCCGCGCAGCGTCGGGAAGGTCGGCCGCAACTCGCTCACGACGCCGGTCGCCTCGTTCGCCTGGTAGCCCGGCAAGCGGTTCACCGCCGCCTTGAACTCGTCGCCCTGAATGATCGCCAGCATGTCGCGCACCGCGGGCGTGTCGAGCGAACGTTCCTCGCACAGCAGAAAGTAGCGCTCGGTCTGGATCGGAACGAAGTCCAGCTTAAAGTGGCGCGCCGGCGTCTCGACGCCGAAGCCCACGTCGGCCATGCCGCTGGCCACATACGCCGCCACCGCCGCGTGCGTGAGCTCGCACTGCTCATAGCCGTGCACGCGCGCCGGATCGACACCTTCCTTGTTCAGCAACAGATCGAGCAGAAAGCGCGTGCCCGAGCCCGACTGGCGGTTGATGAAGCGCAGCTCGGGCCGAGCCAGATCCTTGATACCGTAAACCTTCTTCGGATCGCCCTTGGCCAGCATCAGCCCGAGCCGGCGTGTCGCGATGCCGATGAGCTTTTGCGACGTGGGCGCTAGCCACTGCGCGTAGTGCGCGACCGCTTCGGCCTCGAACTCCCCGACCGGCACATGAAAGCCGGCGACCTCGCAGCCGCCCATGTGCAGCGAGGCCACCGCCTCGGTGCTGTTGCAGTAGCGCAGTTCGGTGACGATGCCGGCCCGGCCGAGCGCGTCATGCAGCGTCTCGACCGCGAAGCCGTGGCTCGCGTGGATGCGCAGCAGCGGCGGCACGCTCATCAGCACGCGGTCGATCTCGGCCTGCAGCTCCGACGCGAGCGAATCCAGCGTCGGCGACAGCCGCGCCGCGATGCGCCGGTCGGCCCAGACCAGCTTCTCGGCCAGCGGGCTCAGCGACGAGCCCTTGCCGCGCTCCATGCGCAGCAGCGGTGCACCCAGCAATGCCTCGCCCTTGCGGATCAGCTGCCAGGCGTGGCGGTACGACACCTGCATCGCCTGGCACGCCTTCAGCAGGCTACCGTGCTCGGCCACGCTGACCAGCAGCGCGACGGTGCGCTCGGCCAGCGCCGTGCCGTCGGGGCGGGCTATCGTCCATTGGGGCTTGATGCTGACTTGATGCACAGGGTTGTTGCTTATGCGTTCGGCCGCCTATTGAGTCGGCCCCTCCGATCATATTGCGAGAACGCAGGCCGCTCTCTACATTCGCGACAACCAAAGAGAGCGCTTGTGCCACTCGGCACATATATGGAGACCGCGCATGAACCCAACCCCCGCGAACGTGACGCAAGCCGTGCTGGCCCGACACGTGGATGAGCCTGGCGCGCTGCTGCCCATTCTTCACGAAGTGCAGGACGCGCTCGGCCACATCCCGCGCGAGGTGGTGCCGCAGATCGCCGATGGGCTGAACCTGTCGCGCGCCGAGGTGCACGGTGTGGTCACCTACTACCACCACTTTCGCAGTGAAGCGTCGGGCCAGCACGTGGTGCACGTGTGCCGCGCCGAGGCCTGTCAATCGATGGGCGCCGATGCATTGATGGCGCATGCTGAGCTCCGGCTCGGCTGCGCTACGCATGGCGGCCACGGCAGCACGAGCGCGGACGGCCGCTACACGCTGAATCCGGTGTATTGCCTCGGGCTGTGCGCGTCGTCGCCGGCGATGGTCGTGAACGACAAGCTGCACGCGCGTATGACGCCGGCCAGGTTCGACAAGATCATCAACGCGCTCGGAGACGACGCATGAGCGCCATCACGGTCTACCTGCCGCGCGACTCGGCCGCGCTCGCGGTCGGTGCCGACGAGGTCGCATCGGCGCTGCAGGCCGAATGCACACGCCGCGGCATCGCGCTGAACCTGGTGCGCAACGGCTCGCGCGGGATGTTCTGGCTGGAGACCTTAGTCGAGGTCGCCACACCGCAAGGCCGCATCGCCTACGGCCCGGTCGCGCCCGAGGACGTGCCCGCGCTGCTCGACGCCGGCCTGCTCGCCGGCAGCCCGCACGCGCTGTGCCAAGGCGTCACCGAGCAGATCCCCTACCTCGCGAAACAGCAACGCCTGACATTCGCGCGCATGGGCATCACCGACC
>JANYBE010000521.1 GCA_025360945.1 Rhizobacter sp.
CTCGGCAACGCGGCGGCCGAGCTGCGCGAACTCGCCGACCTGCTCGGCTACCCGGTCACGAACACGCTGATGGGCCTGGGTGCGATGCCGGCGAGCGACCCGAAGTTCCTCGGCATGCTCGGGATGCACGGGACGTATGAGGCCAACATGACGATGCAGCACTGCGATGTGTTGCTGGCCGTCGGGGCGCGCTTTGACGACCGCGTGATCGGCAACCCGAAGCATTTCGCATCGGTCGAGCGCAAGATCATCCACGTCGACATCGACCCATCATCGATCTCCAAGCGCGTGCGCGTCGACATTCCTATCGTTGGTGACGTGAAGGACGTGTTGCAGGAGTTGATCGCGCAAGTCAGGGAAGCGCAGACACGGCCCGACAAGGCGACGATCTCTGCCTGGTGGAGCCAGATCAACGAATGGCGCAAGCGCGATTGCCTGGCGTTCAAGAACAGCACCGCGGTCATCAAGCCGCAGTACGTGGTGCAGACCTTGTGGGAACTGACGAAGGACAGCGACGCCTACATCACGTCGGACGTCGGTCAGCACCAGATGTGGGCGGCGCAGTACTACCGCTTCGAGGAGCCGCGGCGCTGGATCAATTCCGGCGGCCTTGGCACGATGGGTGTGGGCCTGCCGTACGCGATGGGCATCAAGCTCGCGAAGCCGGACGCAGATGTGTTCTGCATCACCGGAGAAGGCTCGATCCAGATGTGCATCCAGGAGCTCTCGACCTGCCTGCAGTACAAGACACCGGTCAAGATCGTCTCGCTGAACAACCGCTACCTCGGCATGGTGCGGCAATGGCAGCAGATCGACTACGGCGGTCGCTACTCGCACAGCTATATGGATGCGCTGCCCGACTTTGTGAAGCTCGCCGAGGCCTATGGCCACGTGGGGCTGCTGGTCGAGAAGCCGTCGGACGTGGAGGGCGCGTTGCGCGAGGCGATCCGGCTAAAGGACCGCACCGTGTTCCTCGACATCCGCACCGACCCGACCGAGAACGTGTGGCCGATGGTTCAGGCGGGCAAGGGCATCAGTGAGATGCTGCTCGGTTCCGAAGACCTCTGATCTTTCCCTTTGGCCGGGTGTGGCCAAGGTTCGTCGGTTACCGCCGGCGGCGCTGAAGAGCGCACCCCAACCCTTCAAAACTCATGAAACACATCATTGCATTGCTGCTCGAGAACGAGCCCGGCGCGCTGTCGCGCGTCGTCGCGTTGTTCTCGGCACGCGGCTACAACATCGAGAGCCTGACGGTCGCGACAACCGAGGACGCCTCGCTCTCGCGCATGACCATCGTGACCGCCGGCTCCGACGAGGTCATCGAGCAGATCACCAAGCACCTGAACCGCCTCATTGAAGTCGTGAAGGTCGTCGACCTGACTGAAGGGGCGTTCACCGAACGCGAGCTGATGCTGATCAAGGTCCGCGCGGTCGGCAAGGAGCGCGAGGAGATGAAGCGCATGGCCGACATCTTTCGCGGCCGCATCATCGACGTGACCGAAAAGAGCTACACGATCGAACTCACCGGCGACACCAGCAAGCTCGACGCCTTTCTCGAGGCGATCGACCGGACCGCCATTCTTGAAACCGTGCGCACCGGCACCAGCGGGATCGGTCGCGGCGAGCGCATCCTGCGCGTCTAGCCTGATTCAGGCCATCCACCCGCAAACCATTTGAACCGAAGGAGATAAACATGAAGGTCTACTACGATAAGGACGCCGATCTCAGCCTGGTCAAGGGCAAGAACGTCACCATCATCGGCTACGGCTCGCAAGGCCATGCGCACGCGCAGAACCTGAACGACAGTGGCGTCAAGGTCACCGTCGGCGTGCGCAAGGGCGGTCCATCGTGGACCAAGGCCGAAGCGGCCGGCCTGAAGGTCGCCGATGTCGCCGACGCGGTGAAACAGGCCGACGTCGTGATGATGTTGCTGCCCGACGAGCAGATCGCTGCGGTCTACAAGAACGACGTTGAGCCAAACATCAAGCAGGGCGCATCGCTCGCCTTCGCGCACGGTTTCAATGTGCACTACGGCCAAGTCGTGCCGCGCG
>JANYBE010000523.1 GCA_025360945.1 Rhizobacter sp.
GTCCGGTGCGTTGGTGTAGCTCGGCACGCCCCTGGCGCGCAACCTACGTTGTCGCAGGGGACGGACCGCCCGAATTCACAATCACGAAGCCATTCTGTCCAGGCGTCATGAATCAAACTCCCGCATCGGTACTCGGTACGCAAAGGCAGGTCGCGCCATAGGCGCGATGTTCTTTGCGGTGTTTGGTGGCATGTGGCTGGGACTATGGGCGCACTCCGAGTACCCTGAGTCTGTTGCCGCTCTGCTCGCGATTGCAGCGGTCACAGCCGCGCTTCTTGCCGCTGCATACCAGGCTTACAAGGCCAACTCGCTTGCACTCAAGGCGATCGCACAAACACCTGAGAGCCTTCGCAAGTCCCGCATGTTCAGCCTCGTCAATGCAAGGCAGTGGGGTGTCATCTTTGTGGTTGCAGTCGTTCTCTCCCGAATCGGGTATGCGAGGTGGATCTTGCCCGCGGTTGTTCTCATCGTCGGTCTGCACTTCTTGCCGCTCGCACGATTGTTCGCGTATCGGCCGCACTACCTCACCGGCGCCGCGCTCGTCCTGCTTGCCTGCGTCTATCCGTTCGCGGCGCTCGAAGGCCCCGAAAGTGCCGTTGGTGCACTCGGAGCCGGTCTTATCCTGTGGCTTAGCGCTGTCTGGGCAATCTCTCCCTTCCCGTCCGCGCAAGAATGACGCCTAACGAATAGCGTTTATCGGGGTGCGAATCTCGTGGCTGGTCACGGCCAGGAACTGAGACTTGGCGCGGTTGGCCTGCTCGGCCTGACGACACGCCTGCTCCAGTTCAACGGCCTAAGCTTGCAGCGCGTGCGCTTTGTGTTCGAGGCTCAAGACCAGCGCACGCGCATTGCGCATCGCTTGCCGCGTTCGATGGCGCAGCCGCTCCGTCGCCAATCCGATGAAGGCAATGTAGAGACCCAGCAAGTACATCGTCGCGGCGATGCCCAGACGATCGGGCCACAAGGACCGCGCCGGCTCATGGAGCGAGACCCCGATCGAGTAGCCTAAGGACGCCGCAGTGATGGCATGGTCGAAGTACAGGGCACGCCGAAAGCCGGCTCCGACCTGGTCGACCACACGAATCAGCAAGAGGTAGGCGAAGAACAGGTTACCTTGCTCGAAGAAGTACAGATTGGCCATCCAAATCGCAATGTCCACTTGGAACAGCAGCAGGCTCAAGTCGACTCTGGTGATTGCCCACGGTCAGGTGCGTGCTATGCGGCAAGGCGAATTCTTGGTCGCGCCAAGCGACTCAGGAATCCCTACTGCGAAGCCAGCAAAACGCACCCCTGCCATTGCCGCGTTCGCCCCGGCGCCGAAGGGAACCGTCGGATGGGTTGGCGGCGGCTTTGTCGCAATTGCCATCACGCATCGCGCGAACTTCAGCGGTTTCGGTTCGATGAGCACATGACCCCGAAATTGGAGTACCAGCCTGACGAAGTCCGGCGGTCGCGCGCGAATCTGGCGTTTGCGTTGCGGGCAGCTTCGCTGCACGGCCTTGCGCAGGTCGTCTGCAACGATTTCAGCATTGAGCTACCCGATCAACCGGCCGCTTGACGCCGCGCGCCATTCCATTCCCAATGCTCTTCTTTCGCAGCACGCTTTCGCGGCAGCGGGAAGTCGTGCATTTCCCAGTCAACAACAAGGATCTCTCATGCATCTCATCTGGACCATTCTGATTGGCTTCGTCGCTGGACTCATCGCCAAGGCGATTACCCCTGGCACTGGGCCCGGAGGCTTCTTCCTGACCGCTGCGCTGGGTATCGGTGGCTCGCTCGCAGCAACCTACCTGGGCCATTTCCTGGGCTGGTACCAGGCTGGCCAAACGGCGGGTTTCATCGGCGCAATCATCGGAGCCATCGTTCTGCTGGGGATCTACCACCTCGCCACCAAGAAGTAGCTTTCGTCGACCTCAACTTGGGCTCGACCCCATCACTAAAGGGAGCACACCATGGGCTTCGATCTCGGCAGCTTGCTGTCTCAATTCGTCGGTGGCGGCAACGCCGCCAATGCGCAGGACCAGTTCCATCAGGTCGCGCAGAGCGCCTCGCCCGACCTGCTCAGTCAGGGCCTGTCCGCCATGTTCCACTCCGATCAGACACCACCGTTCGGGCAGATGGCAGGTCAACTGTTCGGCCAAGCGAATCCCAGCCAGCAGGCCGGCATGCTCAATCAGCTCTTGAACGGCATGGGACCTTCGGTATTGGCTTCCCTGCTGGCAGGCAGCGGCGGTGGCGCGCTGAGCGGAATCCTCGGGCAGCTGACGCAACGCGGCACCGCGCCGGCGGCCATCACGCCTGATCAAGCATCGCAGCTGACACCGGAACAAGTGCAGGTGATCGCCAGCCACGCAGAGCAGCACAGCCCGGGAATCATCGACAAGATGAGCGGCTTCTATGCCGAACACCCTGGACTCATCAAGACTCTCGGCGGCGCGGCCCTCACCATCGCGTTGGCCAAGATGGCCGAGAGCCATCAAGGTTAGACCGCACCGACCCGCTCGAATTCTGTCCCCCAACCCACTGGAGCTTTCAATGAAACTTTCACTCGCTTCCCTCGCCTTCGTCGCCGGACTCATCGCCTCTGGCGCCGCATTCGCTCAATCGCCAGCCGGTGCACCCGCCGGATCGACAGGCATGTGCAAGGACGGCTCGTACACGTCCAACGAGACCAAGAAAGGTGCCTGCGCGGGCCACAAAGGCGTGAAGGACTGGTTCGGTTCAGCCGCTGCCGCGGCGGCAGCACCCGCGAAGGCCGCCGCGCCGGCACCGGCGGCCGTCTCGGCTACGACCGCGCCAGCAGCGACCAAAGCTGCCACCCCGGCGGCCGCCGCCGCACCAGCCGCGGGCGGTGGTCCCGGCCAAGTCTGGGTCAACACCAGTTCGAAGGTCTATCACTGCTCGGGTACGAAGTATTACGGCAAGACCAAGCAAGGTGAGTACATGACCGAAGCCGCGGCCAAGGCGGCCGGGGCTCATGCGGATCACGGCAAGGCCTGCTCCTGATTCATCCCACCACCGGGCTCTCGCGCGCGTTCGTCGCCGGTGCGGCGACGAACGCACGTCGGGTCGACAGTTTTCCGTCCAATCACCAGCAGAACTCGGAGCAGCCATGAGCTTCGCCTCGTGACGTGTCGCCTGACCCTTCTGACTTATCGCGGCCACTCGGTGACGGGTTGACCGATTGCCTGCGATCTTTTGAGTGCGTTGGCGCGGTTCGGCCCGAACTGCCGCTCGAGCCACAGCCAGAGACACTCGAGCCCCTGGGGAACTCCAGGCTGATCGCTCAGGCCACCGCGGCCATCATCTGCCGTCGCGGCAGCCGCGTGAACGCAAGCGCGGCCACGAAGGCACCGATGCCCAGCGAGAACGCGCCGATGAAGAGCCACGCATAGCTGGAGAACGTGTCGTAGATCAGCCCGCCCAGCACAGGCCCCAGCGCCATGCCCAGGCTGCTTGCCGTCGTGGTGCCGCCGATCACCGTGCCCATCATGCGCAGCGGAAAATTCTCGCGCGAAATCACGGCAAACAGCGGCATCACGCCGGCATATGTGAAGCCGAACAACGCAGCGACGGTGTAGAAGCTCCCTAACTCGCGCGCGTAGACATAGCCCAGCACCACGATAGCCTGGGCGAGCAGCGCCAGCACCAAAACACGTGCGGCCCCGAAGCGGTCGCCAAGCAGCCCGAACACGAGGCGGCCGCCCATGCCCGCGAGCCCTTCCATGCTGTAGATCGACACCGCGGCCATCAGCGGGATGCCGCACGTGACGGCGTAGCTCACCGTGTGAAAGATCGGGCCAGAGTGTGTGGCGCAGCTCAGAAAGCTCGTCAGCACCAGGATCAGGAACGGCGCAGAACGCATGGCTTGCCCGACTGACATGGCCGGCCCATGCGTAGCATCTGGTGCTGCGGCGGACGCGGCTTGCGCCAGTGCGGGCGGGCGGCGCACCAGCAGCGCCACGGGTACCATGATGGCAGCCACCAAAGCCGCGATGATCTGCAGTGAGGTGCGCCAGTCGTGGGCCTGCACCAGCCACGCCGCCAGTGGCGACATGGTCATAGGCGCCATGCCCATGCCGGCCGATAACCAGTGACACCGCCAGGCTGCGCCGCGTGTCGAACCACCCGGTGACGCAGGCCATCATCGGCGCAAAAATCGCCGCCGCGCTGAAGCCGACGACCACACCGAACAAGAGCTGGAACGCCAACAGCGATGTCGCCAGGCTGGCCAGCGCGAGACTGGTGGTGAGCAGCAAGGCGCCTGCCAAGACCACGATGCGCGGGCCAACGCGGTCAGAGAGGTAGCCCCAGGCGATGCTGCCGAGCGCAAGCGCCACAAAGGCAAGCGTCATCGCAGTAGAGATCCCCGTGGTGGACCAATCCGTGTCCTGCGCGATTGGGCGCAGGAACACGGGCAGCGAAAACAGACCACCGATCGCCACGCAGCCGAGCACGCCGCCCGCGGCCACGATGATCCAGCGGTAGTGCGCGCGCAGCGCATTTGTCCAAGCAAGCATGTTCAGTCCTTGGCTGATTCGGTGTGCTCTGAGGGTCAGGCTTTCGTCGCCCGCCCGAGGGTGTGAGTAACAAGCGTGGCGTGAATGCCGACATCAGGTCTTGCAGCCGAACTCCGGCCCGTCGAGCTGGCGCACTTCGCACTCGATGTCCCAATCGGTGCCGTGCACCTTGAGAAAGCGCCGCGTCAGCTCCATGGCTTCCGCCTTCGACTGCGCCTCGAGAATCGCGTAGCCGCCGATCACCTCCTTGGTTTCAGTGAACGGGCCATCCATCACCGTGAGCCTGCCGCCAGCGTGCAGCCGCACCCGCACGCCTTCGGAGGTAGGCCGCAGTCCGGCGGTACTCACCAGCTGCCCTGTGCTGCTGAGCTCTTCTATCAGCTTGCCCATGTCTGCCATCAGCTGCTCGCTGGGCACTTGGCCGGCCGTTTCGTCGATTCGGATCATCGAAAAGAATCGCATGGTCACTTCTCCTGGTCGTGGCGCGGCGGGATTCCGCCACCTCATCCCCACGACGAACGAAGACCTGCCAAATCGACAATCGTGGCTTCGCGCGGGCTCACAGCAATGAACCAGTTCGCGCGGACCGGTGAAGGTCGCGGCGTGCCTGCGCCGCCGTCTGCCCGCTTTGCCGTCGTGTCCCCCGCCGCCGCCGATATTGCGCGCCACCCGAGCCAGGGCCGCGAAGGATCGCCTCGTGCGTCTCGCCTACGGTCATGCTGGTTAGCCCAGGTGTAACCCGCCGCTGAAGGCTGGGGGACAACGTTCGAGTTTCGCGGATGAATGTCGGCGGTTGCCGAGACCGGTCAGTGAACGCTTCCCGGTTCGACCGGCGGCTCCACCTTGAAACTTGACCATTGCCAACCATCGAGCGCATGACGCCGCTCTCTACGGCCCGAGTTGCCCAAGCGGATATGGCAACGTTTGGGCGGCGAGTCATCCTGAGCGATGCATGCGCAGGATCTCCTCGGGCCCAGGCTTGAAATCAGCCGCGAATCCGCCCAGATGCGAACCATGAACGTTGTGGTCGTCCTAGCGCTAGCCATTGTCTTCACTGGGGCGCCTTTCGCCGCGCTGGCCGGTCCCACGCTAGCGCGACTGTGGCGCCGGCAGCGCATCGCCCGGCGACCCTTCCCCGCCGCCTGGCGCGACATCTTGCGTCGTCGCGTGCCGCTGGTGCGTGAGTTGCCGCCCGCGCAGCAACTGCGCCTGAAGAGGCACATCCAGGTGCTGCTGGCGGAGGTGCCGTTCGTTGGTTGCGCGGGCCTGGTGGTCAGCGATGAGATGCGCGTCACTATCGCCGCGCAGGCGACGTTCCTGCTGCTGGGACGCGGCGGTTCGTTCGGCAACTTGCGCGTGGTGCTGGTCTACCCGGGCCACTTCATCGTCCCGCGCGCCGAGGCGGGCGCGGGCGGCGTGGTGCACGAAGGCCGCGACGTGTTGGCCGGCCAGAGCTGGCAACGCGGCCAGTTGATCGTGGCCTGGGACGCGGTGCTGAACGGCGCGGCCGTGCCACACGACGGTGCGAATGTGGTCATGCATGAGTTCGCGCATCAACTCGATCAGGACACAGGTGCGGCCAACGGAGCGCCCTATGTGGGGCGGGGCGACATACAGGAGGCCTGGGCGCGCGTGATGAACGAGGAGTTCGACGCCCTGCATGCACGCCTGGCGCGCGAGGAGCCAAGCCTCATCGGGCCTTATGCAGCCACCAGTCCGGCCGAGTTCTTCGCTGTCACGACCGAGCTCTTCTTCGAACGGCCGGATGCGCTGGCTTCTGAGCGACCTGCACTCTACGAGCAACTCAAGCTCTGCTATCGGTTGGACCCATTGTCCTGGTGAAACCGTGGCTCAACAGTGCAGTGGCGGCTGTCGGATGTAGAACTGCCAAAGTGCATTGAGCTGCAGGTCCCCGTTGTTCACACACAGTCGACCCTCGGCGTGCCCATGCAAGCACTACGCTGGACCAACATGGGAGTCGATTGGCGGGAGCATGCTCGTCGCACAGTTGAAGGCGAGCGATCCAGGGCCGGTCGCAACGGCGATCCCCTGGCTGCTGCTAACAGCAAAGTCGTCCATCTTTGCACACCCATGGTCGATGGGCAGGGGCGCACGGTCGCACTGGTCGCTGCGCAACTGCCGCAACGCTGGTTGGCAGCCATTGCAAGCCGAGTGCGGGAGCGGCTGAATGGCGTCGATCGTGCCCGGGCCTTGGTGTTGGATTCGAGCCAACACGTTCTGGTCGACAATCGGGCCATGCCACCGGGTACTCTTCCCCGCGCTGGCTCGGACACGTCCGAAGCCATTTCGGAGCCGGTGCCCTGGACTGCGAGCCAAGTGGCGATCCAGCGACTCAACGACGGCAAACGCCACGTGGTCGTGCGAGCGCCTTCGGACAATAGCTCGACGCTGCACAGGCTCAGCCTTCAACTGATGTAGGTGCAACCAACCGAAGAGGCCGTGTGGCAAGGCGGGGGTATCCAGCAACAGATCGCGTGGATATCACTGGTACTCAGCGTCGTAGCGGCTTTGATCGGCATCGCCTTGGCGCGCCTCCTGACCCGACGGCTGACAGGCCTGGCCATCGCCCTAAGGCGAGTGGGCAGCAATCCGGCGGATCGGATCGATCCACCACCCGGTGAAGATGAAGTGCGAACGTGCTGGGCGTTTTGTGCTCCTACGACTTCGCTTCAGCCGCCGGTGTCGTCACGACTTGTCCATCTTTCACCGGCAGCGTCGGTCCGGGTTTGAAGGATGTGCGGACCACACCGTACTCTCCGTCAAGCCGGTAGACGACGGCACCGCGTCAGATCGATCTGGCAGGCGCGGCGGCTGCGCCAGTGAACGAAGCCCCGCTCAAGTCGCTCGCGGCATACCCGCGGTTGACGTCCAACCCCGTGATGCGCCAGTCGTGCGCCGGCAGCGCGATCGGATGCACGATCCGCTCGTGCGAGCGCATCGGCCACATCACGCCGAAACGCCGTTCATGCGCGAAGGTGTCGACCTCCGCCACCGCACCCCGCGTGCTTGCAAGACCCTCGAGCGTGAAGCGCACGCGACGAACGAGGCCGTCAGTGCGATCGATGCACAGCGCGACGCGATCGGTCGCGACACGTCCCAGGCCAGGCGTCATCCACACGTCGATCACATCGCAGGTGTGACCGTCGACGCGCTCGGTACCAGCCATGCGCATGCGCAGGTTGCGTTCAGCCAACCACAGCGGTCCGAGCAGGAACAGCCCGTAGCCTTCGGCCACGAGCGCGGCGGCGTCTTGCACGGTGGTGTCGGTGCTTGGCGTGCCGTTGAACCAGACCGCCACGTCGCAGACACCGTCGCCCCGGCCATCGCGGCCGCCGCGACGCCAAACAACATGCTTGCGGCCCATTGGCCCGGTGTAGGCCTGCGCAATGATGCCCGCTCGCGGCATCAGCCGTTCCTGCGAACTGCCGCGAAACCCTGCGTCAACGACCCCGGGTTGGATGCGGTTCACCAGCGGGCGCCACTCGCCGCTGTAACTGAGGTTGATGTCGGTCAGTTGAAGGTAGGCATCGAGCCCATGCGCCTGCACGCTCTCGCGGAGCCGGGTGGCCGCGTCAGCGTCGCCAGCGGGCGGCGGGGTGAGCGGCAGCGGGGTACTGCAGCCGCCGACGAGCCACGGCAGCGTGAGAGCGCCGAGCAAGGCACGGCGTGAGGCGGAGTGAGCGATGTTCATCACGTCGTTCCTTCTGAGCTGCCGATCGAAATCACTTGACCAGCGGTCGCACGGTGGTGAAGCCGCCGTCGACCGCGATCACCTGGCCGGTGATGCGGGTCGCGCCATCGGACAGCAGCCAGGCGACCGTGTCGGCGACCTGCGCGGCGGTCTGAATCCCGCCAAGCGGGTACTGCTTGCCCGCGACCTCGCGCATCGCGTTGAGCCGCAGCATACTGGACGTCATCGGCGTCTCGGTCATGCCCGGCGCGACGGCGTTGACGCGAAGCGGCGCATAGGTGGCGGCCGCACTTCGCACCAGCGCCTCGATGCCGCCTTTCGCCGCCGCGATGGCCTCGTGGTTGGCCACGCCGATGCGTGCCACCACGCTGGACACGAGCACCGCCGCGCCACGCGTGCCGGTGCCGCGCAGCGCCTCGACCCAGGCCTGCAACGTGTAGAACGCGCTGTCGAGGTTGACGCGCATCAGCTCGCGGTACTGCGCGGCGCTCGTGCGGTGCAGCGGCGCGATCAAGGTGCTGCCCACGCAGTGCGCGAGCAACGCCGGCGCAGTGCCGAATTCGGTTCGGCAAGCGTCGACGGCCGCGGCGGCACCCTCCGGCGTGGTGGTGTCGAACGCGAGGTGTGCGTCGGCTTGCACCGCGGCGAGCAAGGCGGCGTCGCGCCCCACGGCCGCGACGCGGTGCCCGGTGCTGCGCAGCCGCACTACCACCTCGGCACCGATGCCGCCGCGCGCGCCGGTCACCAAGGCCACGGGGTTCGGGGGTGCGTTCATGGATGGGCCTTCATGGATGTTGCTTGAGTGGCGAAGTCAATGGCCGTGGTCCGTTTCCACCACTGCGAGAACGAGGTGCAAGGCCGCTCGACTTCTGCGAACAGGTGGCGCGGCGCGCCCGTGTCGGCGAGCGCGCGCAGCCCGTTGTCAAGGTGCGCGTCATCGACGCTGTGCACCGAGCGAGCGCTGCGCAAGGCCGCGCCGATCGCCTCGGCGCTGTCGTGCCAGCACAGCGCCGACAACTGGGCCATGCGCGCGCCGACGAACGCCCAGCGCGCCCCGCTCCAGGACCAGGTGGCATGGAACTCTGCCGGGCAGATCGACAGCCGCAAGGCATCGGCTGGCAAGTCGGGCGGAGGATCGCGCAGCCCCCATGGGTGGACCAGCCAGACGTCGCGGTCGGAGACCGCCGCGCTGCTTGCGGTCAGCGCGCGCATGCCAGTGGGCGGGCCCCGGTGCAAAGCCGGCTCTTGCACGCCTTCGCCGCGGGGGCGCACCGGCGGCAGCGGGCCACCGCGCGCGATTGTGTCGAGCGCTTCGTACGAGGTGTGGATGACGCTGCCGGGGCTGTGCCACGACGCGGGCGAGTAACTCGCCACGTTGTCGGCATTGAAAAGATAGGGCTTGTGGCTGAAGGTGCCGGCCACCCACTGCCAGCTCAGATGGTTGCTCGCCAGGTCGCCGTCGAGCAGGTGCGCGTAGAGCCAATCGGCCCCGGCGCGCCAATGCACACGCCGCAGGTGCACGAGGTAGCTGGCCAGCCACATGCGGGCATGGTTGTGAAGGTAGCCGTTGGCGTACAGCGTGCGCACGGCGGTGTCGATGACTGGCACGCCGGTGCGGCCCTCGCGCACATCGGCGGGCAACTCGCGCGCATAGGCTTCGTCGGGTAACGGACCGGGGTGGATCGACGTTAAGATGGCATGGCCGCGATGCTGCCAGACATGGCGAAAGAATTCACGCCAACCGAGCTCGAACATAAAGCGATGCTTCGGGTCGAGCCGGTGGTTCGCGGCCACGCCGGCCGCGACCTCACGAAGGTCGACGAGGCCGTGTGTGATGTACGGCGACAGCCCGGTCACGGCGCCGTCGAGCGCGTTGCGGGTGCGTGCGTAATCGCTCGGGCGCACGGCCGCGATGCGCATGCGCGCATCGACCAGCGTCGGCGTAAAAAGATCAAGCCGGCTCACGTTGCCCGACCTCGCCACGCCGGATCGCGCCGGCGCGTTCCCCCACCGCAAGCTTCTGCGCATCGCTCAGCCGCGCCAAGTTCTTCACTTGCAGCGCCATGCGCGGGTTCTTCGCGAGCCGCGCTTCGTGGCGCATCAGGAAGTCCCAGTAGAGCGTGGTGAACGGGCAAGCGCGCTCGCCTTCGCGCAGCGCAGGGTCGTAGCGGCAACCAGCGCAGTGCTTTCCGCCCATGCGCTCGATGTACTTGCCGGTCGCGATGTACGGCTTGCTGCCCATTAGCCCGCCGTCGGCGTACTGGCTCATGCCCAGCGTGTTGGGCAGTTCGACCCACTCGACCGCGTCGACGTAGACAGCGAGGTACCAGCTGTGCACTTGTTTCGGTTGCACGCCGAGCATCAGCGCGTACAGGCCGGTCACCATCAGGCGCTGAATGTGGTGGGAGTAGCCGTGCGTCAGGGTCTGGGCGAGCGCATCGTGCAGGCACGCCATGTCGGTGTGGCCGGTCCAGTACCACGCGGGCAGATGCTCTTGCGCGTCCAGCGCATTGAGTTCGAGGTAGCCCGGCATCTGCGTCCAGTAGATGCCACGCACGTACTCGCGCCAGCCGAGGATCTGACGCACGAAGCCCTCCACGCTCTGCAGCGGCGCGTGGCCCACGTGATGTGCCGCCTCGGCCGCCTGCACCACCTCGCGTGGGTTAAGCAGCTTCAAGTTCAGCGACCCTGCCAGCAGGGAGTGGTACAGCCACGGCTCGCCCGGCCACATCGCATCCTGGTAGCGGCCGAAGTTGGGCAGACGCTGTGCGATGAACGAGGCGAGCACCTGCAGGGCGTGCTCCCGCGTCACCGGCCAGCCGAAGTGGTCGAGCGTGCCGGGGTGGTCGGCGAAGCGAGTGTTGACGAGTTCGATAACCTCGCGCGTGATGGCGTTCGGCGCGAAGCGCAAGGGCGCCGGCAGATCGCCCGGTCCGCCCTGGCCGAACGACTCGCGGTTCTCGGCATCGAAGTTCCACTGGCCCCCGAGTGGTTTGCCGTCGTGCATCAACACGCCGTGTCGCTCTCGCAATTCGCGATAGAAGTATTCGAGCCGCAACGACTTGCGGCCTTTCGCGTGATCGGCGAAATCGCGCACAGTGCAGAAGAAGTGCCGGTCGTCGCGCACGTCGAGCGGCAGGCCAGCCTGCTCGGCCACCGCGCGGATCAGCCGGTAGACGCGCCAGTCGCCCGGCGCGCACAGCACGAGCCGCTGTGGCTTCAAGCGTTCGATTGCGCTGTGCAATTCGTCGGCGAGCGAGCGTGCCGCGGTGGCCTCGCCGAGCCGGGTGTAGTCGACCCGCGAACCCTTCGCTCGCAGCGAGTTGGCGAAGTGCCGCATCGCCGCCAGAAAGACCGCGATCCGCTGCTTGGCCGACACTACGTGCGTCGATTCGTCAGCGGCTTCGGCCATCCACACCACGTCGTGCGCAGCGTCGAAGCCGTCGAATGCCGACGACTCGAGGTCAAGCTGGTCGCCCAGCACCAGCACGAGGGCGTCAATCTCAGACATGCCCGGGCACGTGGGGTCGATGGCGCTGGCGGCATGCGTCGGAGCAGAACTTGACGCCGTTCCAGTTCTTCGCCCAGCGTTTGCGCCAGCTCATCGTTCGACCGCAGGCGACGCAGGGCTTGCTAGGCAACGATGCCTTGTTGCCCTTGAAGGACGAGGCCACGCCGCTCATGCCATGTTCACCCCTTCTTGGCCCAGGCGCTGCACCAGCCCTTGCTGGGCACCTGCTTGCCGGCGAACAGCGGACAGCCCCCTGCTGCGTCGGCCGGCTTGCCTTGGTACAGCGCGCAGTCGCCGCACATCTGACCCGCGGCGTACTTGGGAAATTTCTTCGCGTCGGCCTTCGCGGCGTCCGACACGTAGCCAAGCGCGGCGGCCTGCGGGTCTTTCTCATCGACCCTGGCCTGCGCATGCGCGCCGAGGCTGAAGCCGGCGGCCCCGGCTGAAACTGTCATCAAAAACACGCGTCGTGTGGTGGACATCGGACGTTTCCTGTCGTTGCGGATTGGTGGATGGGTGGATGGGTGGATGGACGCTTGGCTCAACCACATCACGTCGACGCTGGCATGCAGCGGCCTCTCGCCGACGTGCGCGGCTGGCGCGGTGAACGTTCCGAAGTCATGAGCTTGGCCCGGCCTCGCTTAGTCGCGCCGCTTTTCGCCAAAGCGGCCGCACAGCAAGAACGACTCGATAGGCCGCTTCGAACAGCATAGGCATGGGTCCGAATGAAGCGATCCGCCCGAGCCAAGCGGTCCGCGGCAAGGTTGACCACAACGCCGCGAAACCGCGCATGCCGTCGACCAATTGGCCGTCGGCGCGACGAACATGGAAACGCCGTAAGGCCGAGACACGCGTCAGCCCCAGGCCCAATGCCTCCTCGGAACACGAGGCCGCGTCGACCCACTCACACGCCTGCGCGCCCGGCTGGCGACGGTAGTAGGCAATCTCGGCCGAGCAGGCGGGGCACGCACCGTCGAAGTAGACGGTGAGCGGCGCAGCGGTAGAACCTCGACTGGACATTGACGCACACTTGAATTGGATAAACCTAATTATTCGCCGTAAACGTGGATAAAGCGAAGAAATGACCCATATTTGAGTTGATAAATACGATTCAATATCGAGTCAATTGGTTATAATTACGGATTTGTACGGATTGCAACCGATGCCTGACCCCCTGTCCCAACCTACGACAACCACCGACGCCTATCGCCTGCGCAGCGGCACCGCCGCTCGTTTGGCCGGCCTCCCGGTCACCACGCTGAGGGTGTGGGAGCGGCGGTATGGGGTCGTTGCTGCTGCGAAGACGACCAGCGGGCAGCGTGTGTATTCAAAGCATGATGTGTCGCGGCTGCGGCTGTTGCGGCAACTCACCCACGCTGGCCATGCCATTGGGACCATTGCCACGCTCGAACTCGATTCGCTGCAGGCGCTCATCACCGGGCTGCCGGTGCCGGCGGCCACATTGGCGACGGCCACGCTCGACGCCTTCGTCGTCGGCCGCAGCGCGGCGCACGCCCTCGAAGCGGTGCCCGGCTGCGTGCTGCGTGCCGTCCACGATGACCTCGACCAAGCCGAGTCGGCACCCGCACCCGAAAACCGGGTGGACCTTTTGCTGGTGCGGCTGGCATCGCTGCAGCCGCACGCCGTAGATCGCGTGCTAGCGCTCGGCGCAGCGCTGCGCGCCGGCGCGATCTTCGTCGTCTACGGCTTCGGCACCGAGGCCAGCGCAGGTTCGTTGCGCGAGGCCGGCGTCACTGTGCGCCGCGAACCGCTCGCCGGTCGCGAACTGGCGCAATGGGTACGCGACGCACGTGAGGCACCATCGCCTTCACCCCGGACGGGCGAGGCCGGTTGGCAGGTTGCGCCGCGGCGCTTCGACGACGAAGCGCTGACGCGCTTGGCCGAGATGCCGTCGCCGGTGACCTGCGAATGTCTGCGCCACATGGCCGAGATCGTCGCGCAGCTCGCCGGCTTCGAGCGCTACAGCCAGGAGTGCACCTCGACCGGCCCCGCCGATGCCGCGCTGCACCGACACCTGAGCCGCACGGCCGGCACGGCGCGCACGATGTTCGAACAAGCGCTGCAACTCGTTATGGAAGACGCAGGACTGGAGGTCCGCGATGAGTCGGCCCGATGATGACCTCCCCGGTTGGGGCCGCGCCGCGCGGGACCAGTGGTCATGGCGCGGCCAAGGCCGCCCGGCGTTCGCCGAGGCGCCGGGGCCGGAGCAGTTCTCGGTCTGGGACTATCCGCGGCCGCCCTGCCTCGCGCCCGAGACGCGCGAGGTCGTGATCCGCTGGGGCGATGTGGAGGTGGCGCGCACGCAGCGTGCGATCCGCGTGCTCGAGACCTCGCACCCACCGAGCTTCTACCTGCCCTGGGACGATGTCGCTCGGCACTTTCTGCAGCCTGCGAACGGCGCCTCGTTCTGCGAATGGAAGGGGCCGGCGCGCTACTGGACGCTGGTCGACGGCGAGCGACGGCTGGTGCGCGCGGCCTGGAGCTACCCGCAACCGCTGGCCGGCGCTGAGGCGCTCGCGAACTGCGTCGGCTTTTACCCGCGAGACCTCGACTGCAGCGTCGACGGCGAGGTCGTTCGGCCGCAGCCCGGCGGCTTCTATGGCGGCTGGATCACGCCGGAGCTGACCGGCCCGTTCAAGGGCGAGCCAGGCAGCGACGACTGGTGACGTACCTTGAGGCAACCCGAGGTCGCAGGCCAAAAGTCATTTTGGTCTAGCCCACTAGCGCATGGGTCTAGCCCACTAGCCCGGTCTAGCCCGCAGCGCCGGCTATTGCTTCGGCAACTCTTCTTTCAGCCCCCTCGACAGCGCCGTTGCAGCATCGACACTCATCTCGACCGGCAAGACTGCGCCGTTCTCGAACATCAGCTGCATGCGCACGTTTCCCTCGGTCTCAGAAGGTCCGGCGGCCACTGCCAGCACCTCCAATGCCGCAGCGGGCGCGCCTGGAGGTTGGTCAGTCTTTTCCAATAGCGCGATGGCTACCGCCGGAGCGAGCTCCGTCGCAATGGCGACGTTCTTTGCGCACGGTCCGCCCCTATCGCGCGCCGGCTTTGCCACTCGCTTGGAAGCCCGCTTTGCAGCGGGCTTTGGCGTCCGCGAAACTTCTACTCGAGGGATCTTGGTCATGGTCGGAACACTCGAGATGAAGGTTGAAACGGAACTATAAGCGGCGGAATTTGTGTGGACGGAGTCTGTCGGGCATGACCCCTTTTCCGCGCACGGGGGAGCCGGAAACACCAGACCGCCCCGCAAGTTCCCCAAACAAAGCTGGGTTTGGGTCACGCTGATGCGTTCGGCTTCGACACGGGCGAGCCGGATGATCTCGCCGGCGATCTCGGGAAAGCTGACCGATGCGCCCGCGGCGCCGTTCAACGCTTCGATCACCGCGAGCGTGTGTCCATGCCCGGTGCCCGGCTGTTCCCATGCCGACTGACTGGTCACACAGGCGGCCCGCAGGATGCCCCCTTCGCCATAGACGCCGGTGAGCGCGAACGCGCTGCGCGGGCGCGCGGCGGTCTCGAGCACGCGGGCCGGTACTTGGCCGCTGAAGCAGGAGTCGATAATGCAGAGGGCGGCGCGTGGCCGCGTCGCTTTGAAGGCATCCGCCGAGCCCGCCATCGACAAGGCTTCTCGTCCTGCGCGAACCGGTTGCGCAGGGTTCCGGTGCCCGTTGACGGGACACGCGCCCTGCGTTCTTCTACGAGCGATTGGTTGAGCAACGCAACGTCTCCCCTCACACCGTCAAGTCCTACCGCGACACGTGGCGGTTGTTTCTGCGCTTTGCGGTCGTACGGCACACGGGCTGCATCGGCCCTCACCTTGGCCGATCTTTCGGCGAGCGACGTGACGGCGTTTCTTCAAGAGAGAGCCGGCGGCCGTCGCCCAATGCGTCGGCGCGCCTTGATCGCCGGCTCAATGCTGGCGTGAGCCAGAAGCCGATCGCAGGGGGTCGCCGGTGTGAAGTAGATTTTGTGTACATTGGCGCCATCGCGTGTCTTGGATTTCAGCTTGAACGATGGCTGGAAGAAGTTCACGTACAGGCGAGATGACGCGTACAGCGTCGCCAGGGCCGTCCTCGCTCCGACCCCGCTCAGGCGGCCGTAGCCGACCAGCCTGCGCACGATGGAGCCGTTCTTCTGCTCTACCCACGCCTGGTCGTTCTTCTTGTAGGCACGCGAGCGGGTCTGCACAAGGCCATGGCCTTTGCAGTAGTCGAACACGCTCTCGCTCATGAACGCGCTGTCGCTATCGGAGTCCACGCCGAGCATGGCGAACGGCAGCTCGCCCGCTACCTGCCATTTGCTCCCGCCTTCTCATGGCGACGCACTCGGTCCATCCCGTGGCAATGTCCGTCATGGTCAGCGTATGAACGTAGTCGCCATCCGTCTTCGGGCCG